>CAYWJR010000143.1:0-1544 GCA_964458615.1 uncultured Alphaproteobacteria bacterium | reverse complement strand
TTTCAAAAACACGCCCGCCGCCTTGGATCAATTTTCCGCCTTGTTTTTGAACTTCTGCAATCGCGGTTTGCATATGGTTGAACGCGGCCTGATCGATCAACGGCCCGATCAATGTTCCTGTTTCCAAGGGATTGCCGACGCGCACCGACGCGTATGCTTTTTTGACGGGCTCCAACACTTTGTCATAAACGGATTCATGTACGATCAGGCGGCGCAATGTGGTGCAACGCTGTCCGGCCGTGCCGACGGCGGAAAACAATATCGCGCGCACCGCCAAATTAATATCCGCGGTTGGCGATACGATCATCGCGTTATTGCCGCCCAATTCCAGCAAACTGCGGCCCAATCGCGCCGACACGTTTTGCGCCACCATGCGGCCCATACGGGTCGAACCGGTCGCGCTGACCAACGGAATGCGTTTATCATTGGCAATCGCTTCGCCGGCTTCGCGGCCGCCATAAACGATTTGCGATAAATCATCCGGCACTTTGACGGCATGCTGGGCATTGAACCGTTTGACGGTTTTTTCAAAAATATTCTGACAGGCCATCGCCGTCACCAAAGTTTTTTCGGACGGTTTCCAAACAACCGAATTGCCGCAAACAACCGCCAACGCGAAATTCCAGCACCATACGGCTACGGGAAAATTAAACGCGCTGATAACGCCGATCACGCCAAGCGGGTGCCATGTTTCCATCATGCGGTGGTTCGGCCGTTCGGATGCAATGGTCAAACCGTATAATTGCCGCGACAATCCGACCGCGAAATCGCAGATATCGATCATCTCCTGAACTTCGCCCAATCCTTCGGATAAAATTTTTCCGGCTTCGATTGTCACCAATTGCCCAAGTTCCTGTTTATGGGCGCGCAATTCTTCGCCAAACAACCGGATCAATTCACCACGCACCGGCGCTGGCACATTGCGCCATGCGTTAAATGCGTTTTGCGCGCGGCCGATTTTTTGGCCGATCGCATCCGCAGATTCGCTTGTGAATTTGGCGATTTCCATTCCGTCGATCGGCGATCTGACTTGTAAATCGCCTTTGGAAATAGCGGATTTATCGATCCCCAGCGCCTGACACAGTTCAGGGGACAAAAGATTGACCGAAGGTTGTAACGGTTTGGAAGAGTCTATTTTTTTAGCGGGAGATGGCATCGGAAGAACTCCGGATAATGGAAAGACGGGGCGGACAGTTTCCCGTCCACCCCGATTTTATTAGCTGTTGGCGGCATCCGCAAGCGGCGGATTGGTATCGGCATTATTGTTCAAATGTTCGGAAACGGGCGCGGAATCGCCGGACGAAACACCCTGCGGCTCGGCGGCCAGTTTCGCCGCGCGCATGGCGGCTTTTTCTGCGTTTTTAATGCGGCGGCCTGCTTTTGCAACGGCAGCGTCCAAATCAGGTTGCGAACATAAACCCAAACCGACCGGATGACGCGGTTTGATGTTGGCGATATTCCAATGGCTGCGGTCGCGGATTTGTTTAATGGTTGGTTTGGTGGTTCCCATCAAACGGGCGATTTGCGCGTCCAGCAATTCTGGG
>CAYWJR010000142.1:0-1577 GCA_964458615.1 uncultured Alphaproteobacteria bacterium | reverse complement strand
GCCATGCGCAACGCCGCATCGACTTCGGACACGCTGATCATCAGGCCTTTTTCCAGGCGTTTATACAAAGATTTCAAAACCGATTTGGCGACTTCGACCTGGCCGGACATGCCGGATATCAGCAATTGATTGCCGCGCGACAAGATGCTGACGCCCAAATGCTGTTCGATACGGCTGATATATTTGTCGTATTCCCCGAACAACAAGGAAAGCAAACGGTTATCGTCAAATTGCAAATGCGTGGAAACAGCGACCTGGTCGCCGGAATTGGATTCGGATGGGGTCAAAGTTTAACCTCGTTGGATAAGGGCATATTTTGTGCAAAGGCGGGAATGTCGGTTTCGGATTGTAGCACGATTTCACCGCGCAATCCATTTTGAAATGCGCCGACAACGCGCACATCGGCGATTTGACCCGACAGGCGCGGATTGGCCGCATCGATATATAACGATTGCAAAAACGGCGTTTTGCCCATCAACTGCCCATCGCGTTTTCCGGCGCGGTCGAACAGAACCGGCAAAACCTGTCCCAGCTTGCTTTGGTTGAACGCCGTTTGTTGAATAAACAGCAATTCTTGTAGTTGCGCCAATCTTTGGTCTTTTACGTTTTCGGCGACTTGGGTTTCATAGGCCGATGCGGGCGTGCCCGGACGCGGGCTGTATTTAAACGAATACGCGCTGGCATATGTTACCTGCCGCACCGCGTTCATGGTATCGGCGAAATCCTGATCGGTTTCGCCCGGAAATCCGACGATAAAATCCGACGACAGCGCGATGTCGGGACGAACCGCGCGCAACCGATCCAAAATGCGCAAATAATCGGCGGCGGTGTGATTGCGGTTCATCGATTTTAAAATTTTATCGGAACCGGATTGCAACGGCAAATGCAAATACGGCATTAATTTTTCGATTTTGCCATGCGCTTCGATTAAATCGTCCTGCATATCGCGCGGGTGCGATGTTGTGTACCGAATACGGTCCAGCCCGTCGATTTCCGCCAATTCCGCGATCAATCGCGCCAATCCCCATTCCGTGGCCCCATTGGTGGACGATGCGGGCGCATCGCCATGATAGGCATTCACGTTTTGCCCAAGAAGGGTTATTTCACGCACGCCGGACGATACCAAATTTTTGGCTTCGGCGATGATTTGCGCGGCAGGCCGCGAAAATTCGGCGCCGCGCGTATAAGGCACAACGCAGAACGTGCAAAATTTATCGCAACCTTCCTGCACGGCCAGATAAGCCGACGCGCCCTGCGTCCCATGATCTTGCGGCAGATGGTCGAATTTGCTTTCGGCCGGGAAATCGGTATCGAGCACAAGCCCGGCGTTGCGGTTCGCCTGGGCGACCATTTCCGGCAAACGGTGATATGTTTGCGGGCCGAACACCATATCGACATACGGCGCACGCGCGGCGATCAATTCGCCTTCGGCCTGCGCCACGCAACCCGCCACGGCCAAAATCATTTTGCCGTCGGTTTGTTCTTTTTTATTTTTAAACGGTTTCAGGCGGCCAAGATCGGAAAACACCTTTTCGGTGGCTTTTTCACGAATATGGCAGGTGTTCAAAATCACCATA
>CAYWJR010000141.1:0-1579 GCA_964458615.1 uncultured Alphaproteobacteria bacterium | reverse complement strand
AGACCACCATCAACCCGTCGGGATCCAGTTCAAAAAATATATCCGACGATGTTTTGATCGGCCGTACATGCATCGCGTTGGATCCGGACGCGCCATTACATTATCGCGGGTTTACTTGTCATTTTGACGCAATTGGTCCGGCGCTGGCTCTTGCCGTTGCGCAAGGCGATAATGACCGTATCAGATTGATTGTACAAATGATCGGCAGCAGGTTGCCGCTGGCTTGGCTAAAGAATAAAGACAAAACTGATAAAGACGTTATCAATTGGACCGCCAAATACGAAGAATTGCCAGTGGTGCTTGATCAACGTCAACCTGGTTTCGGCATGGAACGGTGCCTGTATGATTTAAATAAAAATTTGCCATGCTTGTCGCCGTCGCTAAAAAATCATTATGTGACAACCGCAGAAGAATTATTGAATGTGTTGAATTTGGTGGGGTCGCGCGCGGATAAACCAAGTTTGCCGTTCGATAGGCATAGCGCCGCATTCGCCGCCGCAAGAATGCCGGAAATTAAAGATTCCGATTTGCGGCCACTAGGCCCGCCCGCAGATCAAACCGTTCAGGTTGTCGGCATGCTGAACTTGCTGATGAAAATGCAGCGTGTTTGCAAATCCAAAGAAATGATGGGGTTAAGCGGCTGGTGCCTTGAAATATTGCATCCTGTTTTGGCCCGTTACAAGCAAATTGCCCGCCGCAGACGCATAACCGAGCTTGTTACTGCGGCGTCCAGAACCGGATACGTGGCCGATATGATAAAACACGCCGACAATCAGGAAGAAAAAATATTGGACGAAGAAACGTTCAAAATCGCGGCTATGGAATATGCCGTCATCACGTACCGTCTTGCCGGATTGGAAGAAGTCAAAAAGCAGCAAATGGATATTGCAAAAATAAAAGGCGAAAGCACCGCAGTTATGTTTGCCGGCATTTTGACCGTATTTTTCATGTTTGTTTTATTATATTTGTATTTTATGAGCATTTAAATGGCCAAAAATAAACAAGCAAATGTCCAAAATCCGCCATCCGCATTCCGTTTCTTAATGGCCGGATTTACGCTAATTCTAAGCGGCGTTTTAATGCTGCCGTTTACGGTTTTGTTTTTGTTTGGCATGCTGCCGACCATGGCGGCCTGGGTTATCGATCATCGTCCGGAAAAAAACGCATCGGTGACTGTGGCATTGATGAATTTCTGCGGCGTTGTTCCAAATTTATTGAATTTGTGGTCAAAGGGCGGCGATATGTCCGCCGCGATCGAAATTATCAAGGACCCGTTCAATTTGCTTTGTATGTATGGCGCTGCGGGTATGGGGTGGCTTTTGATTGCTGCAATGCCGCCGGTGATGTTTTTCTTGATAGGCATTAAACGCGAAGAATCGGTCAGGCAACTGACGCAACGGATGCAAAAATTGCAAGAAGAGTGGGGTGACGCCATTCGTCAGGCGAATTTAGAAATATCCCCGGACATAGAAAACGAAAGACTGGAATCTTTTTAGTTATAATCCGCGATTCATCGCAGAAATGGATTCGGTTATACCCATGGCCGCGTTTAATTCGCATCCTTCGCCGGCCGATAAAA
>CAYWJR010000140.1:0-1585 GCA_964458615.1 uncultured Alphaproteobacteria bacterium | reverse complement strand
TTTCGGCCATTTGATTATCCAGCCAATACGCGCAGTTTTTGCATGTTTTCATCCAAACGATTCGCCACTTGTTGCGATATGGCGTTCAAATTTTCATATTGCTGCGTCATGGTGTTCAATTGTTTTTCCAACGTTAAAATCCGGTCGTCGTTGGCGGCCTGAACGGTCGATAATTTTTGTTCGATGGTGGAAATGGCTTTTTCCAAGCTGGTCAGGGCGGTTAAAAGACGTTCGCCTGCGCCCTGCGGCGTTTCGGCAGAAGAATTGGCGGATGGTGTGGATGTCTTTGTCATTGTTGTCTCCCTGGTACGTGTCTTTATGCTGGTATGTCTTTTATGCTGGTATGTCTTTTAGGTAAATGTATTTTGGCGAATTTGAAATACCGCTATCGGCACTTTGTTGCGCTATCGAATTATGAATGGAATTTCTGTTTCGTCAATTATAAATATCCCCATTAAGTGGTTGACGGAACGGTTATCCAAGGGGTATTTCATATGCACCGCACAAAACCGCCTGTTTGCGATCCAAAGCCCAGGTAAAATGGAGAATTAAATGAAGGCAGCGTCCCGGATGGATGTTTCAAATTCCAATACCCCCCAACCCAGCCACGATCAGCTTGCCAACGCGATCCGTTTTTTGTCCATGGATGCGGTTGAACGCGCCAAATCCGGTCATCCCGGTATGCCCATGGGTATGGCCGATGTCGCAACCGTGCTGTTTACCCAGTTTTTGAAATTCGATCCGCGCAATCCGCAATGGCCTGATCGCGACCGTTTTATTTTATCGGCCGGACATGGATCCATGTTGCTGTATTCGTTGCTGTATTTGACTGGATACAGCGATATGACCATCGACGATTTGAAAAAATTCCGCCAAATGGGCAGCAAAACCGCAGGGCATCCGGAATACGGGTATGCCGACGGGATTGAAACAACAACCGGGCCGTTGGGACAGGGTATTGCAAATTCGGTTGGATTCGCATTGGCCGAGAGGATTTTAAACGCCGAATTCGGCGATGAAATGGTGGATCATTACACCTATGTTATCGCATCCGACGGCGATTTGATGGAAGGCATCAGCCACGAAGCCATTTCCATGGCCGGACATATGCGGTTGAAAAAATTGATCGTTTTGTTCGACGATAACAACATCAGCATCGATGGCGAATTGCATTTATCGGAATCGGGCGATCAGGTGGCGCGTTTTATCGCCGCCGGTTGGAACGCCGAACGGATCGACGGGCACAACCCCGCCGCGATTGCGGCCGCGATTAAACGGGCGCAATCTTCGGATAAACCCACGATGATCGCTTGCAAAACCACGATCGGTTTTGGCGCGCCGAAAAAAGCCGGCAGCCATGACAGCCATGGATCGCCGCTGGGCGCCGAAGAAATCGCGGGCGCGCGCGCCAAATTGAATTGGCCATACCCTGAATTCGAAATTCCGGACGACGTGTTAAAGGCGTGGCGTCACGCCGGTGCGTTCGGTTCTACGGCGCATGGCGAGTGGGAAAAAAGATTGCAATCCAATCCGAAAAAATCCGAATTCGAACGCCGCATGCAGGGTAAAATCCCGACCACGGTCG
>CAYWJR010000139.1:0-1596 GCA_964458615.1 uncultured Alphaproteobacteria bacterium | reverse complement strand
GACAACATACGTAAGCGCCGCAATATTCGATGCCGTCAAGGATTTGGGCCTGCAAAGAACCATGCAATTCATGAATTGGTTTTCGCATGGCGTTGATTTGGCCAAATCCGGGCAATCGCCAGATGCGCAATTCACCGCCATGCAATCGGAATATTTTCGAATCGACACGGAAATGCAGGCGAAATTGCCCGCCGGAACAAAAGCCGGTTTGGTTTTGCCATTGGACGAAGTTAGCATCGCATATCTGGAAAATGCCGGCGCGCCATTCGCGCAATTGCACCAACTGGCCACAGATGCATACAAAGGTCATTATGGCCATGCGCCGACAAAATTATCCCACATGCCCTCCTTTTGTTTTCCGCTATCGCAACCCACATTGCAGGCAGCCGGTCACCTTGTATCAGTGGGTCACGCAAGAATGCCGCGCGCATAAGATATAAATTTACATTTGCGCGCCATTCGCCCAATATCGGCGGATGACCGCAATAGAACACAAACCGTCGCCGAATTTCGATGCCCGCAAGGACGGCAAAAAACCGCATATATTGCTGTTGCATTATACCGGCATGAAAACCGCGCAAGATGCATTAGACCGTTTGCGCCATCCGGAATCGAAAGTCAGCTGTCATTACGTTATCGACGAAGACGGAAAAATATTTTCCCTGGTGGACGAATCGATGCGCGCCTGGCACGCGGGAATCGGTTATTGGCGCGGCGAAACCGACATCAATTCGGCGTCGATCGGCATTGAAATGGTCAATCCCGGCCATGAATGGGGGTATCGCGCTTTTCCATTGCCGCAAATGGAATCGGCGATTATTTTGTGCCACGATATTATTTCACGCCATCAAATCAAACCCGAATTCATCCTTGGCCATTCCGACACGGCAATTGCGCGGAAAATCGATCCGGGCGAATTGTTCGATTGGCAATATTTGTCGTTGCACAATATCGGTCTTTATCCATCGCACCCCATTTCGCCGCGAATCATGGATACGATCCGCGTTCAAAAAATGCTGGGCGCGTTCGGATATAAAATCGATCCGACCGGAATGGTCGATGCGCAAACATTGGATGCGATAACGGCATTGCAACGCCATTACGCCCCGGCATTGATGGGATCGGGTCTAAGCCCGCTGACTATCGGCGTTTTGGCGGATTTGTGCCAACGGTGCGGTATTGCGGTTTAACGCAAAAACATATATGATCGGCCAAAGCCAGATCGTTGGATAATCGATCCAAGCAATTGGGTAGGAAAGTCCGGGCTCCACAAAAACAAGGTGGCGGATAACGTCCGCCGGGGGCAACCCCAGGGAAAGTGCCACAGAAAATATACCGCCCGGCGGCGCAAGCCGTCTGGTAAGGGTGAAAAGGTGCGGTAAGAGCGCACCGCGTTTCTGGCAACAGAAACGGCATGGTAAACCCCGCCTGGAGCAAGACCAAATAGGCGCCGCACGCCCCGCAAGGGGCAAATGTGTTTTTGCATCGCGGCGCGGGTCGGTCGCTAGAGGTGATGGGCAACCATCATCCCAGATAAATGATTGTCCTCGACAGAACCCGGCTTATAGACGGTCTGGCTTTTTAAATTCCTGCAAT
>CAYWJR010000138.1:0-1618 GCA_964458615.1 uncultured Alphaproteobacteria bacterium | reverse complement strand
GGCGCGCGAATCGATGTTCCGACCCGCAACGTCGAAAAGGCCAAATTTCTGCGTCCCTATGGCGATGTGGGGCAAATTAATCCGATCCCTTGCGAATTGACCGACCAAGGCGATTTGCGCCGCGCGATCAATGGCGCGGACGCGGTGATATGCTTGCTTGGAATTTTATACGAAAGCGGAAAAAGCAAATTCGACGTAATTCACCGGGAAATTCCGGCGCAAATCGCCGCAATAGCCAAAGAATGCGGCGTCGAATCGCTGGTTCACGTATCGGCAATCGGCGCCGAACAAAATTCCCCGGCAAAATACGCGCAAAGCAAATTTAACGGCGAACGCGCGGTGTTGAATTCATTTCCGCCCGCAACAATTTTGCGTCCCAGTATCGTGTTCGGTCCCGAAGACGGATTTTTCAATTTATTCGCGTCTTTGGCGCGATTTTTGCCCGCTCTTCCATTAATCGGCGGCGGAAAAACCAAATTCCAGCCGGTTTATGTCGGCGATGTTGCCGATGCAATTATCGCCACAATCGGCAATCCGCGCGCCAAGGCGAAAATATATGAACTGGGCGGCCCGCAAATTTACAGCTTCGCCGAATTGATGCGGATTATGCTGTCTTATACCGGGCAAAAGGCGTGTCTGATTTCCGTTCCGTTTTGGTCGGCAAAAATAAAAGCGGGTTTTCTGCAATTATTACCAAAACCGCTTTTGACCGTCGATCAGGTAAAAATGCTGGAACAAGACAATGTCACAAGCGGAATGGCGATGGGTTTGGCCGATTTGGGCGTCGCCCCGCACACGTTGGATGTGATTTTACCGACATATTTGGATCAATATAAACCCGGCGGGCGGTTAAACAACGCCGCCAAGGCCGCGTAAAAATCAGGTCAAAAATATCAGCAGCAAAATGCCGATGATGATCCGGTAGCCGACGAATATTTTCAAATCGGCGTTTTTCAACCAGTGCATCATGAATGTGATCGCGCCAAGTCCGAATAAAAACGCAAATCCGATCCCCATTGCCAAATCGTTCCACGGAACGGCGGTTTGCGATTCCAGCAAATCTTTGGTGGCCAAAATCGCGGCGCCCGTAATCGTGGGAATCGCCAGCAGCATCGAAAATCGCGCGGCTTCCGCCCGGTTGGTGCCCAAAAATCTGGCGGCGGTAATGGTGATGCCAGACCGGCTGACCCCTGGAATAATGGCGATTGCTTGCGCCAAACCGATAAAAATCGCATCGATCCATGTGAATTGATGCAATTGCCGGGTGGATTTTCCAAACCGGTCGGCAATTCCCATCAACAATCCGAACACGATCAAGTTGGCGGCGATGAACGGCACCGAACGCAACCCTTCGGGAAAAAAGTGGCTATAGACCAGGCCGAATAAAACCGCCGGTATGGTCGCCAGGATTAAATAACAGAATAATTTTGTGCCAAAGGTATTTTCGCGTTTCACCGGCCAGGTCAGGGTATCGCGCGCGATCATAAATATGTCTTTGTGGAAATAACACAACACCGCCATCAATGTTCCAACATGAAAAGCGATGTCGAAATGCAATCCCTGATCCGGCCATCCGGTCAAATGCGGAACCAAAATTAAATGCCCTGAACTGCTGACG
>CAYWJR010000137.1:0-1657 GCA_964458615.1 uncultured Alphaproteobacteria bacterium | reverse complement strand
CGGCAATTCGGCCGAACGCGCGGTATCTCTGGTCAGCGGCAAATCGGTAATCGCCGGATTGATCGAAGCGGGTTACGACGCAGTCGGATTCGATTTACAGGACAACATCCCGGATTTGGTCGCGGCATTGACCCCGAAACCTTATGCGGTTTTCAACGCGCTGCACGGCCCCGGCGGCGAAGACGGCACGATCCAGGGATTGCTGGATTTGATGCAAATTCCATATACCCATTCCGGCGTTCAGGCGTCTTCGGTCGCGATGGACAAGGAAATGGCGAAAAAAGTTTTCCGCGAGGCGTCGTTACCGGTGCCGCCCGGCGGCATTTTTCCGATTTCCGAAATTTTGGCGGGCGATGTCATGCCCCGGCCTTATGTCGTCAAACCGATTCGCGAAGGATCTTCGGTCGGCGTGCGTATTATGAAATCGGGCGACAATAAACCCGCGATCAATACGTCGACTTGGAAATTCGGCGATACGGCGATTGTCGAAAAATTTATTCCAGGGCGCGAAATCACCGTCGCGGTGATGGGTGGCCGCGCATTGGGCGTGACGGAAATTAAAACCGATTTGGAATTTTACGATTACGAGGCGAAATACGCCGCAGGCGGCAGCGTGCATGAATGCCCCGCCAAAATCCCAGGGCCGGTTTATGACCGCGCTTGCGCCATCGCGCTGAACGCGCATAACGCATTGGGGTGCCGCGGCGTTACCCGCGCCGACATACGGTATGACGACACCGCCGGCAAAGACGAATTATATTTGCTGGAGGTCAATACCCAGCCCGGCATGACGCCAACATCGCTGGTTCCGGAATTGGCGGCGCATAACAATATCCCATTTTCCGAATTGGTCGGCTGGATGGTAGAGGAAGCCAAATGGGGCGCATAAGTCTTAAATCCAAACGCAAATCCTTGATCGGATCGGCGACCGCCCGCCCCCGGCGCGGTCTTGCCAGCCTGTGGGTGCGGTACCGTTTCGAATTATTCACCGCCTTTTTGGTTGCGTTGTGTTTGTTGGCGATGATTTATCCGGTTTATTCCGATTATCGCACCGGCCGCATCGCGGCGGCGATCGAAACCGTGCATGCAAAAATTTTAGGCGCCACGCAAAGCCAAGGATTGGTGGTCGATGAAATTTTGGTCGATGGGCGTTTTTATACCGACAAACAGCAAATCATGGAAACATTGGCCATCCGCCAGGGCGAGCCTATTTTGGGCGTCGATTTGGAATTGGCGCAAGGCCGGATGTTGACGTTGCCCTGGGTCAAAGACGCCAAGGTCGAACGCCGCCTGCCCGGCACGATATTTTTGCATTTGACCGAACGCAAACCGCTCGCCATCTGGCAAAACAAGGGCGCATTGAACGTCATCGACGAAGACGGCAGCGTGATTTTAGGCCAGGATGTCGGCGTTTTTTCGTCGTTATTGGTGGTGGTCGGCGCGGACGCGCCCGGTTACGCCAAGGAATTGGTCGATATTATCGCAACGTCCCAAGATTTCGAATCGCGCGTGCAATCGGCCGTGCGCATCGGCCAACGCCGTTGGGATTTGCATTTAAAAAACGACATGATCGTCAAATTGCCGGAACAAAACCCGGAATTGGCCGTGCAAAAATTGCTGGAAATGCAGGGCGTAAACAAAATTCTGGATATGGATT
>CAYWJR010000136.1:0-1673 GCA_964458615.1 uncultured Alphaproteobacteria bacterium | reverse complement strand
GCGGTGATGGGCACATTCTGTTCGGCGGAATTTATGACCAAGGGGATTGCCTGATGACCAAAAAAAATATCGGCAGACGGTCTTTTATAAAATTGGGTGGCGGATGTTTGGGTATGGCGGCGATGGCCGGCACCCCTGGATTGTCTTTTGCGACCGGCCAGGCGGCCAGCGATAAAAAACTGATCGTTTTATTCGCGGGCGGCGGTTGGGATGGATTGCATGTCGTGCCGCCTGTGGGGCGCAGCGATTATCATTCATTGCGCGGGGCATACGCGCTCGACCGTCCGCAAACCGGAACCGCGCGGGCGGCGGTTGCGTTGGATGATGTCTATGGCCTGAACCCAGGGCTTTCAAGTTTATTGCCATTGTTTCAATCCGGCGAGATGACCATTTTTCATGGCGTCGAACCGTTCGAAGCCGCGCGCAATAATTTATCGCATTTTGAAATGACCGCCGAGATATTTACCGGCGGTATAGGCAGCCAGCGGAATCTGCCCGGTTTTTTAAACCGGCTCGAAGGCGAACTTGGCGCTATTCCGAATCCAGGCGGCGTTGCGGTTACCGGCAGCAATGCCGTTCCGCAAATCTTGCAAGGATCGAACAGCAGCGCGGCGTGGGTTCCGCCCAGCATAACCCCGACGCAAAATGAAATACTGACGACGATCGGCAATAATTTCAGCCGCGCCACATGGTTCACCGATTCGATGCGCCGCGCGATCAGAACGCGCGAATCGTTCAATCCCGTCGCGCACAGTTTGAACGACACATCGCAATTCAACAGTTTTTACGGCGGATTGCCGACCCAGGCGCAATTGATGGCGCATATCATGAGTTTGGATAACAATGTCGCCCCGGCGGTTGGGTATATTCAGGCGCCTTGGTTCGACACGCACGGCACCGGCAGCCCCGAAAATTATCACAGCTATATGATCGGCCGGTTGCAACAAGTGGCGTTGAGCATCGAAGCGATGAGGCAGACATTTATCGCCGCAAATAAATGGGACAAGGTTGTCATCGCGGTTATATCGGAATTCGGGCGCAGTTTGGCGCCGAACGGAAGCGGCGGAACCGATCATGGCCATGCGACCAACATGATGGTTATCAGCGGCAACCCATTATTGCAAAGTTATGCCGTTGCATCCGGTATTGGCGGCGTAATCGTGCCCAGCAGCAATAGCCGACGCGTTTTAACCAACGGCGCGTTGGATCTGGCCAATCCTGGAATCAATGGCAGTTTGCGCGGGTCGTTGAAATTATTTAATGTTCTGCGTCCCTATATAGGCGCGCATTACGGTTTGGATGCCGCCGCCATGAACCGCGTTTTGCCGCAAACAACGGTTTAGATTCTGTCGCTGGACGAATGGGCGAACAGGGCGATTGGATTGATGCCTTTGGCCTCGATCAGGCCGTTATTGCATATATTCGCAAACGCCATCTCGGCAATTTCCATCATCCCGTCACGGCGCAATAACACAGCCAATTTATCCATCAACGCATGCAGGTGCAAAACGTCGCGCGCTGCGTATTGCATTTGATCCGCGGTCAATGTGTCCGCGCCCCAATCCGACGATTGCGCGACTTTGGACAATTCGATGCCCAGCAAATCGCGGCACAAATCCTCAAGACCGTGTTTATCGGTGTTGCGCCGCGCCAATTTGGCGGCGATTTTGGTG
>CAYWJR010000135.1:0-1734 GCA_964458615.1 uncultured Alphaproteobacteria bacterium | reverse complement strand
TATCTTTGCCGGCGGCGCAAACACGCAATCCCGGCAATCGCCGGAATTAAAATTCCGTGCGTTACGATAACGGGGGTTGCCGCGTTGCTGATAAAATCAATCGGGCGTTGCGCCTTGCCTGGCGCATACCGGATATTGGCGTAAACGCCGGGTTGGGGGGCATCTTTGAATCCGGGTTTCGTGTCGATCCGGTCGATGGGATCGCCGTAAACCACAATTTCCCCCAACCGCCAAACCGACATTTTGGAATGCAAACCGCCCCAAACCGATGCCAAGGTTAGGCAAAATGCGGAGGTGACCCATTTGCGGTTTTTCGCGCGCCGTTTGATTTCCCTCAACCACCGGTTTTTTCGCGGATTTTTTTTAGGTAAATTATTTTGCCCGGCCATGCCGCCATTGTTTCCGGAATTGACGATTAGGGCGCGGATTTGCAGCAATTTTCGCACAAGATCCGCATGCGACCGCAATCCGATCGCGTGCCAGATTCCTTGGCCGTCTTGCGCTTCGACGCCTAACGTATTCGGGTCGTGCGCGCCAGCGACAAAGGCAGGCCAGGATTTTATCAAATCGAATTCATTGAATCCTTCCGCGCAAACACGCGTTTGGCTGTTTTCTGTGACTGTAATTCGGAATACCATTTTTATTTTCCGGTATGTTCTTTATCGCGTTAAAATCCGGTGCAACGTCATCGGCAATGTGATTGGCGAATCGCCGCCCAACCGCGTATCGCCCAACAGCAAATAATGAAAATTCGCGCCCGGAATTTTTGGCTGCGCCCTTTGGCCCATAACGCTTATTTCGTCGATTAAATAATCCGCCGAACGGCCGCCCCCGGATATTGGCGCGGTGACGATGATGCGCAGTCCCGCATAATTTTGGTTTTCGGCCATCAATTTGGCGACACGGTCTAAAAACCAATAGCTGTTATCTTCGCGGCGGTAATCTTCAAGCTCGCCTTTTCCTCTGCGTGCGTGCGATCCAGCTTGCGCGTTCGGAGCGATCATTTCAAATCTCATGCGATAGTTGATCATTACTACTTGCAGAGGTAAAAAAGATCCCCGAACCGCATCAAATCCTTGCGCCATGCTGTCGGTTGCGGTTACAACGCCACCCGCATCGGACAGCGCCTTTTGATAAGGCGCGAAATCGCCGATATTATTGGTGACGGCGATAATGGTATTTCCGCTTAGCAATCGGGGTTGTCTTCCAAAATCCGCATTCATGGCATACCCTTTCAAAGCAACAATATTTCTTATAAGGATATATTTAGCGGAAATGCGCGGAATTTGTCAATTTTATACATGGCATGCGGCAAATGCCCTTGAATCGAAAAATACGCTTTCTTATATGTACGGAATGTAATACCTACTCAGGCATCTAAATTATTGAAAAATATAAGGTTAAGGAGTCATTCATGGCACGCGTTATCGGCATCGATTTGGGAACCACCAATTCTTGCGTCGCAATTTTAGAAGGCAAAACGCCAAAAGTTATCATCAACGCCGAAGGCGCGAATACAACGCCATCCCAGGTTGCGTTCGTTGATTCCGGCGAATGTTTGGTCGGTCAGGCCGCCAAACGCCAGGCCGTTACCAATCCCGACAATACTTTTTACGCGGTCAAACGCTTGATCGGCCGCAAATTCGACGATCCGATCGTCAAAAAAGATTTATCGATGGTGCCTTATAAAATCGTCAAAGGCGATAATGGCGATGCGTGGGTCGAATCCAGGGG
>CAYWJR010000134.1:0-1751 GCA_964458615.1 uncultured Alphaproteobacteria bacterium | reverse complement strand
ATTTTTTTGCCAAATTTTTATTCATTATTCCTAGTGTTCTTATAATCTAAAACCACAATATATAGTGTTCAATCCTATTAGTAGATTAATAAGCCATTCACAAAAACATCCTGTAGATGATTCAGAAGGCGTTTTTCGAGATTCCTCCCTAAATTTAAAAAATTTGTTGCCTTATACGATACGATTTTATATATTCGCGACAGACAAAAACATAGAGGGTAAAAAAATGACTAGATCTACAAAAACCATCGATGAAGTCATGGATATTATTACGGGACAATTGAGCAATGAAGTACGTTCAGGGCTTGCCAATTTTTATGATGATAAAGCAACCAGAACCGCTGCGGCCACAAAAACCCGTACCGAGACAAAAACAACCCCTGATGTCAGTATCGCGCTAAAAACTGCCCGGGAACTTTACCGAGGCCGATAAAATCGCCAGTTATTCCGCCGCCATCAATTTCTTTTCACCTTTCCACCGCAATATTGGGGTGCGCGCGGCCTGGGTTTCGTCCAAACGGCGGCGCGGCGTTAAACGCGGCGCGCCCTTGAAATAATCGGTATCGCCCGATTTCGCCCGCGCGGCAAGACCGCGAATCACGCGGATAAATTGATCCAATGTTTCTTTGGATTCCGTTTCGGTCGGCTCCATCAACAAGGCGCCATGCACCACCAGCGGGAAATACATCGTCATCGGATGATAACCTTCGTCGATCATCGCCTTGGCGAAATCCAGCGTGGTCACACCGGTGCCGTTTAAAAATTCATCGCTGAAAACCACTTCGTGCATGCACGGGCCGTCGAATGGCGCGGAAACAACGTCTTTTAAACTGGCCAGCAAATAATTGGCGTTCAACACCGCGTCTTCGGCGACTTGGCGCAACCCATCGGAACCATGCGACAAACAATATGCCATCGCGCGGATGAACATCCCCATTTGTCCATAAAACGCCTTTAGACGGCCAAAACTTTGGTTGCCATTTTGATGTTCGGTCACGCGGAAACCGTTTTTATCGTGAATGATCAACGGCAAAGGCGCATATGGCGCCAACGCCGCCGACAACACAACAGGCCCCGAACCCGGTCCGCCGCCGCCATGCGGCGTTGAACAGGTTTTGTGCAAATTGATATGCATGCAATCGATACCCAGATCGCCTGGCCGCACCCGGCCGATCAACGCGTTGTAATTCGCGCCGTCGCAATAAAAATAGCCGCCCGCGTCATGGATCAATTTGGCGATTTCGACAATATCGCCTTCGAACAGGCCGCATGTGTTCGGATTGGTCAACATGATCGCGGCGACATCGTCGCCCAATTTCGCCTTGAACGCCGCAACATCGACGCGGCCTTGTTCGGTTTGCGGGAACGAATCGACGACAAATCCGATTGCCGCCGCAGTCGCAGGATTGGTTCCATGCGCCGCTTCGGGAACAAGCACGCGCTTGCGGTGTTGCTGGCCTTTGGCGTCAAGCGCCGCGCGGATCGCCAACATGCCGCATAATTCGCCGTGCGCGCCCGCAGCCGGGCTCATCGCAACGGCGGGCATGCCGGTCAAAGTTTTAAGCCAATGCGCCAGCGTGTCGATCAATTCCAGCGCGCCTTGCACCGTCGATATAGGCTGCAGGGGGTGCAAATCGGCCAATCCCGGCAAGCGCGCCATTTTTTCATTCAGGCGCGGATTGTGTTTCATGGTGCAGGAACCGAGCGGGAAAAAACCCGTATCGATGCCGTAATTTTTCTGACTAAGACGG
>CAYWJR010000133.1:0-1755 GCA_964458615.1 uncultured Alphaproteobacteria bacterium | reverse complement strand
TCAATACCGCGCCTTCGCCGCGCAATGCCTCGGTCGCCAACGGCGATGGATCCTTGCCAACAGCCAAAGTGGTTGGATGAAATTGCACAAATTCCAAATCCGCCAATACCGCGCCGGCTCTTGCTGCGACGGCGATACCTTCGCCACATGCGGTTGGGGGGTTGGACGTGTTGCGGTATAAATAACCGACCCCGCCTGTTGCCATGATAATGGCGCTGGTGCGGATGAATTGCAAATTTCCGGCTTCGTCCGCGATCCATAATCCATGGATTGTATTTTTTTCAACCGATAATTCGACCACTTCATATCCGGATTTCATCGTAACCGAATCCGCCGCCTCGACTGCCTTGCGCAACGCCGCCATGATGCCGGGGCCGGTTAAATCGCCTGCAACCCGGACGATCCGCGCCTTGCCGTGCGCGGCTTCTTTGGATAACGCAAATTGACCCGATTGCGTTTTATCGAAATTCACACCGACATCGCATAAATATTCGATCGCCGCTGCGGATTCTTGGGTGATAATGTCGATGGATTCGATATTGCCGATTCCCGCGGCGGCGGCGATGGTATCCTTTTTGTGGTCTTCAGCGCTGTCCCCGGCCGACAGGGCTGCGGCAATGCCGCCTTGCGACCATCCGCTGGCTGCGCCTTGTCCCATCGGCGCGTTGGCGATCACCATCACCGGATAAGGCGCGAGGCGCAATGCGGCCGTCAATCCGGCAATTCCTGCGCCGACGATGACGATCGGATTGCGGTTTGCGTTGGTGCGGTTTTCGGCCATGCGGTTTATTGTTTCGGCGCGGAAAATTCGATCATCTTATCGACGGCGCGGCGCGCGCGCACGGCGATATTCGGATCGACGATAACTTCGTGATGCATGTTTTGCAAGCAATCCAGAATATTTTCCAGGCTGATTTGCTTCATGTGCGGGCATAAATTGCAAGGCCGCACAAATTCCACGTCCGGATAAGAAATCGACACGTTGTCCGCCATCGAACATTCGGTGATCATAATCACTTTTTTCGGGCGATTTGTGCCGACATAATCGACCATGGCCGATGTCGATCCGGTAAAATCCGCCGCGGCAATAACGTCGGGCGGGCATTCCGGATGCGCCAACACCACAACGCCAGGATGGGCATGTTTGTATTGGCGTATTTCAATGGCGGTGAAACGTTCATGCACTTCGCAATGTCCGTGCCAAGATAAAATTTTCACGTTTGTTTTCGATGCGACATATTTCGCCAGATATTCGTCCGGAATGCACAATACGCTGTCCGATCCGGATTGGGCGGCCATCGATTCGACGATTTTAACCGCGTTCGACGATGTGCAGCAAATATCGGATTCCGCCTTTACGTCGGCGGTTGTGTTGACATAAGTAACGATCGGCACGCCCGGATATTTTTGCCGTAATAACCGCACGTCCGCCCCGGTTATGGATTCGGCCAATGAACAGCCCGCATCCAAGCTTGGGATTAAAACCTTTTTGTCGGGATTCAATATTTTCGACGTCTCGGCCATGAAATAAACGCCGCCTTGCACGATAACGTCGGCCGCGGTTTTGGTGGCCGCGATGGCCAATTGCAATGAATCGCCGACAATATCGGCGACGCCATAAAAAATTTCCGGCGTTTGGTAATTATGCGCCAATATCACGGCGTTGCGTTCTTTTTTCAGCCGCTGAATTTCGGCGATCAACGGAACATAATTTTGCAATTTTACTTTTGGAATCTTGCCTTTGGTTTTGGCAAA
>CAYWJR010000132.1:0-1762 GCA_964458615.1 uncultured Alphaproteobacteria bacterium | reverse complement strand
CCATCCTTCGCGGGCGGTCAAATCGATTTCACGTTTTTCCTGGCGCGGTTGCAGGCGGAAAATATCCGCCGGGGTTTGCACGATTTTATCCAAAAATAATTCTTCGACGATTTTGCTGCCCATGCCTTCGATATCGAATGCGCCTTTGGATACGAAATGAATTAATCGTTCCACCGCTTGCGCTTCGCACGTCAATCCGCCGGTACAGCGCCGTATGGCTTCATCCTCGCCGCGCACCGCGATCGCGCCGCAGACAGGGCAATGATCTGGGAATATAAATGGTTTGGAATTTTTCGGGCGGTGTTCCGCGATCACCTGTAAAACTTGGGGAATCACATCCCCCGCGCGTTGGATCAACACGCGGTCGCCGACACGAATATCCTTGCGTGCGATTTCATCTTCGTTATGCAACGTCGCGCGGGCAACCAAAACACCGCCAACATTGATTGGCTCCAACTCCGCAACGGGTGTCAATGCGCCGGTGCGGCCAACTTGGATGGTAATATCCTTGATCGTCGTTTGCGCTTGTTCGGCCGGGAATTTCCAAGCAACCGCCCAACGCGGCGCGCGTCCGACAAATCCCAATTTTTCCTGCCAATCGCGGCGATCCAGTTTGATCACAATTCCGTCGATGTCATACGGCAAATTGGCGCGTTTGGATAAAATATCCTGGTGATACGCATTCAAATCGCCAAACGATAATCCGGTTTTGGTCAGCGGATTGACGTTAAATCCCCATTGTTTCAATTTCGCCAGCCAGTCAGTTTGTGTTTTGACCGGGTAATCGTTTGAAATTTCACCCAATGAATAGGCAAAAAAATGCAATGGCCGTGTTGCGGTAATTTTTGGATCCAATTGCCGCAATGATCCCGCCGCCATGTTGCGCGGATTGGCGAATAATTCTTTATCTTCCTTTTCCAGCTGTGCGTTAAATGCCAGGAAATCGGGCTTGGTCATATAAACCTCGCCGCGAATTTCGACAAGGTTTGGAAAATCATCGCCATTTAAATGTTGTGGTATTTCGCGAATGGTGCGGATATTGGCGGTAATATCTTCGCCCTGCAACCCATCACCGCGCGTTGCCGCCACAACCAATTCGCCATTTTCATATCGCAAACTGGCTGACACGCCATCGATTTTCGGCTCTGCAATATACAGAATTTCCGCGCCCGCCATGTCGCGCAAATGATTGCGCATCCGGTCTTGGAAATCCTGTACGTCTTCGACTGCAAAGGCATTGTTTAACGACAGCATCGGAATGCCGTGTTTTACCTTGCGAAACCCACGCGCGGGCGCGGCGCCGACTTGTTCCTGGGTTTTGAATTTTTTGGCGATGTCTGGAAATTGCCTGGCCAATTCATCAAAACGAATGCGCAATTTATCGTATTCGGAATCCGATATTTCCGGTTTATCGTTTTGGTGATACGCAATATCGTGCCGCGCGATTTCTTTGGCCAGATTGGATAATTCAATCTGCGCTTCCATCGGGGTAAGATCGGGCGCTGTATTTTTGACAGTTGACTTCGCCACTAAGCAGCCCCCAGCAATTTTCCGGCTGCGGCGCGGGCTTCGTCGGTGATCGAAGCACCGGATAACATTTTGGCTAATTCCTCGCGCCGGGTTTTGGCATTCAGCGGTTCCAGAATAGTTTGCGTGGAATTTTTTTCGGTCTTTTTTGAAATGCGGTAATGATGCTGCGCTTTGGCCGCGACCTGGGGCGAATGGGTGACCAATAAAACCTGCGAAGTTTTCGCCAATCGCG
>CAYWJR010000131.1:0-1778 GCA_964458615.1 uncultured Alphaproteobacteria bacterium | reverse complement strand
TCGTCCATATCGACAATCGCCATCTGCGCCATTTTCATCAATCGTTCGGCGGTGTCGAACGACCCATATTTTTGTTTGGCTTGCGCATTAACCGCGTACCGTTCCAAAGTCGCCTCGAACTTGGCAAATGTTTCGGGTTTCAATGTCTTGTCGAATTTATACTGAATATCCGCTTTACGATTGGTTTTTTGTTTTGACTGCATGTCTCGTTACCCTAAATATTTTACAGGCTTTTGCCGTTTTATGTTTTGTTTCCGTTTAGGTTATATATTATTATTGCTGTTTTGTGAAACAAAAATTGCATAATCGCTAAATATATTTTTATAAAAATCGATTAAATTCAATTATTTAATGCATTATATGTGTTATTTTTGGCAAAATTAGGACATTGCGTTCGCGTTGAAATATCTTGTGGCGGGTCATTTCAAATGGCAATAATGTAACCATTAAGGGTACAAATAAGGTTATTTATAATGCCAAGCAGAGACCGAAACGGCGACCGCCGTGCGATTATAGAACGACTGATCCAACAAAAAATCCCGCCAATCGCCGCAGCCCGAATCGCGCGGTCACGCGACGCCATGAATGCGAACCGATTATTATCGTCGTTGCATTCCTGGCGGCAAATATTGGACCCCAAACGTTTTGCCGCGCATACGCCGGAAATCCAATACCGCGCGCACCGTTTTTATTTCATAGCGCCGGACAGAATTTTTGACCGCTTGCTGCATCCGGTTTTAACATTAATCGGATTGAACCCCGATCATGCCGTGGCCATAAATTACGATCCCCAAAAACCGCAAACGCAATCCGGTCTTTGGCAAGAAATATTGTCCGGCGCGGCCGAAAAAATCCGCACGCACGAATTGTCGCACACAACGATACCGGTTGTTATCAAAGGATATGACGTTTATGTGGCAGGATTGATGGATGGCAAAACAAAAACCGATTTGATGGACTGGGGCGGATTCGGCGGCGATTGGCTGGATTTCCGGCATATAAAACGCCAGAATTTTATCGGATCGGACAGTGCCGAATTGAACCATGCCTATATTGCCGAACGCGATTGCCGTGTTGCCATTATCAGCCACATGGACAAATCCAAAGCAGGCAAGGCCGCCATAATCGCGGCACAGTCATTGCGATACAGCGCCGAAAACGCAATGAATTCGATCGATATTTACCCGGAATAAAAAACCGGAATAAAAAAACGCCCGGAAAATTCCGGGCGTTTCATTATGTATGATTCTATTCCAATTAAGCGGCTTTGGAAAAATCTTCTTCGTCGACAGGCACGCCAGGCTGATATTTGCTGGTGCGGACGCACAACATCGATTTTACGTTGGCAACACCAGGCGCCGATGTCAATTGCGTGGTCAAGAATTTTTGGTAATCGTCCCAATTATGCGCGACGATTTTCAAAATGAAATCGGTTTCGCCCGCCATCATGTGGCATTCGCGAACCATCGGCCAGCTGTTGATGCGCGCCTCGAACGATTTCAAATCCGTTTCCGACTGGCTGGCCAAACCGACCAGCGCGAAAACGCAAACGCCGTAATTCAACGCCTCGGACGACAAATCGGCATGATAGCCTTTGATATATCCGGATTCTTCCAATGCGCGGACGCGGCGCAAGCATGGCGGCGCGGAAATTCCGGCGCGTTCCGCCAATTCCACGTTGGTCATGCGGCCATTCGATTGCAAGTCGCGCAAAATTTGCCGGTCGATTTTATCCAATTTAATACGTTTCATTCTTTAACTCCCAAACTCCGATTCCA
>CAYWJR010000130.1:0-1856 GCA_964458615.1 uncultured Alphaproteobacteria bacterium | reverse complement strand
TGGGCATGGCCGGTATTTCGAATCGGCAAGACCGTCATACAATACCTGCATGATCGCCAAACATGTATCAAGCCCGATAAAATCCGCCAATTCCAAAGGCCCCATCGGATGATTCGCGCCCAATTTCATTCCCGTATCGATCGATTGCACATTGCCGACGCCCTCGTGCAACGCGTAAACCGCTTCGTTGATCATCGGCAATAAAATCCGGTTGACGATAAAACCTGGGAAATCTTCGGATTCGGCCGTTGTTTTGCCCAATTTTTTGGCGACAGCCAAAATCGCATCGTGCGTCGCGTCGTCGGTTGCGATACCGCGAATGACTTCGATCAATTGCATCACCGGCACAGGATTCATAAAATGCATGCCGATAAAACGGCCCGGACGGTCGGTTACCGCGGCCAGACGCGTGATCGAAATACTGGATGTGTTGGTCGCGATCAACGCATCCTTGTTCAAATTCGGAACCAGCGTGGTTAAAATCTTTTTCTTGATTTCTTCGTTTTCGGTCGCGGCCTCGATCACCAGATCGCATGCGCCGAACGATTTATAATCGGTCGATGTTTTAATCAATCCCAACGCGGTTTTCATGTCCGCTTCGGTCAATTTGCCCTTGGACACTTGGCGCGCCATATTTTTTTCAATCGTCGCCATCCCGGCCTTGACGCGGTCGTCGGCAACGTCCAGCAACACAACATTATATCCCGATTGCGCGCACACATGCGCGATGCCGCCGCCCATTTGTCCCGCGCCGATAACGCCGATGGTTTTAATAGAAATGCTCATAAAAAAAATCTCCTGAATTTCGCCGCATTCTAGCCCAAGTTTTCGCAGCCGCGCACAATACCCGCGTGAAACGCGGCGCAAAGAAATTATTTTGCGCCCGGAATGACACAGTTTGGGAACGCCCCGGTTAAACTTCCCTCAAACCTACTAATGTTTGGATTTTTCCAGCGCGGTTTGCAATTCCGGCAGAATCGCGAACAAATCGCCGACCAATCCATAATCGGCGTACCGTCCATATCGTTGCGCTGTTGGCTCTGTAAATCATCACCACCAATTCGATCAGTTCGTCTTTTAATTTTTGGCCTAGGGTGTATTTATACTCTCTCGGAAAATTTTTCGTCGCAATCATCGTCCGCAATAGGACATCGTAGGTTTTTTTATAAATAGGCAGATGTTGATACTGCGCCATACCACTCCTGTTCGATAGTGGTTTTGTATTCTTTCAAAGTTTGCGCCTCAGTGCGTCTAGGTTGGATAGGCGGTGACGCACAAATATAGAGCCGCGAAAGTAAATAATTAAATAACTAAATGACTAACGCGCGTCGCGCGCTAAGCTCCGCACGAAACGAGCGAGGCCACCGCCAGCGCCCTTACCGTAGTTGAGCCTGTAGCCGTCCTCGAAGCTCTGGCCGTTCGCACCGTATTGGCCGTACTCCGACGAAGACCAGTACCAGCGGGGAGAGAAACCGCCGATCTTATCTTTGTTCTGATACAATACATTCAATTCATCTGCGGTGGGCATGCGCCAGCCGCCATCATCTTTGGACGCGTCTTTCAAGAGCTTTTCAGTCGCTTGCTTGCTGCCTTTATGACCGTGAGCCACCAAGGTTTGAGTGAATTCCACGGCTTTATTCCATGACATTCCGCCGCCGACATCGTTCGGCATGGCGAACATGGCCGTGCCGGTCGAAGGGGAAGTACCGGCGTATTTCATACCGTCCGGCGCGGCATCGCCGATATTTCTTTGCTCCGCCGCCAGCCAGGATTTCAATTCCGCGTCGGTCATGAGTTTATATTGAACGCTCAGCGCGGGCGCATCATTGTTGGCAGGAACTGCCGCAAAGGGCTTG
>CAYWJR010000129.1:0-1869 GCA_964458615.1 uncultured Alphaproteobacteria bacterium | reverse complement strand
GGAAAACATCGATTCGCCGAAAAACGCGCCGCCGATCGACACGCCGTATAATCCGCCGACCAGATTTTTTTCGCGCCATACTTCGATGGAATGGGCAAAACCCATGCGGTGGATTTCCGTGAACAATTCCATAATACGCGGGGAAATCCATGTGTCGGCGCGTTTCGGTTTTGATTCGGCGCAACCTTGTAAAACGCCGCCAAAATCCCGGTTGCAAGTGACGGTGTATGGATTGTCGCGCAACGTGGCGCGTAATTTTCGCGGCAGATGCACGTTGTCCAATGGAATGATGCCGCGTTGATCCGGGCAGACCCAAAATAAATCGTTGTCGTCGCGATGCTCCGCCATCGGAAAATATCCGATTGTATAAGCGCGCAAAACAAGTTCCGGGGTAATATCGGTCATGAAATAATATCAATCATAACAAAGATTTGGGGTATTAATCGAGGTTAATATGGCGTTTCAAAAAACTTGAATTAAGTATCTTAATGGGATACAATATTGTGATGGTAAAATTAAACGCAAGAATTCTTACTAAGCTACAGTTGGATGATGAACGCCAACTGCATGAGAAGCTGGTCACAGAATTATCTTACATCCATATCCTGCTCAGGGAAGAGAGTATATTCCCAGAAAGCACCATGCGGTCGCTTATGATTGGCGCTGGACAGTGAATCCACGAACTAAAGAACGAAAATAATAAACTAAGCCGCCGCATCCTTGGCGGTTTTTTCGATTTCGGCCGCAACCCATTTTTCCAGCCAATGGATGTTGTAATTGCCATCGATGAAATCCTGCGCGGCGATCAGTTTTTGATGCAACGGGATGTTGGTCGACAATGTTCCGCCGATCACGTATTCATCCAGCGCGCGGCGCAGGCGCAGCAAACATTCGTTGCGGTTTTTGCCGTGCACGATCAATTTTGAAATCATCGAATCGTAATTTGGCGGCACTTTGTATCCGCTGTACAATGCGGAATCGACCCGCACGCCCAATCCGCCCGGCGCGTGATAATCGGTGATTTTCCCGGGGCGCGGCGCGAATGTTTCCGCATCTTCGGCGTTTACGCGGCATTCGATCGAATGGCCGTAAAATTCGATGTCTTTTTGCGCGATGCTTAATGGCGCTTTGTCCGCAACGCGGATTTGTTCGCGCACCAAATCGATCCCGGTGATCATTTCCGTCACGGGGTGTTCCACCTGAACGCGTGTGTTCATTTCGATGAAGTAAAATTCGCCGTCTTCGAATAAAAATTCGATGGTGCCCAGCGATTCGTAACCCAATTTTTTCATCGCCTTGACCGCGATGTCGCCGATTTTATTGCGCATCGCCGCATTCAATGCCGGGCTTGGCGCTTCTTCGATTACTTTTTGGTGGCGGCGTTGCAACGAACAATCGCGTTCGCCCAAATGCACGACATTGCCGTGTTTGTCGCCCAGAATTTGAATTTCGATGTGGCGCGGATGGCTTAGATATTTTTCCATATACATGGACGCGTTGTTAAATGCGTTTTTCGCCTCCGCCCGGCCCAACGACAACGCTTCGCGCATTTCTTCGTCGTTGCGCGCGACCTTCATGCCCTTGCCGCCGCCGCCGGCGGTGGCTTTTAGTAAAACCGGATAGCCGATTTGATTGGCGACTTCGAGCGCGTGTTCTTCGTCGCGGATTTCGCCGTCCGATCCCGGAACGCACGGGATGCCCAATTCAATCGCGGTTTTTTTGGCGATGATTTTATCGCCCATCATATTGATGTGTTCGGGTTTCGGGCCGATCCAGGTGAACCCATGTTCCACCACCATTTGCGCGAATTTGGCGTTTTCCGATAAAAATCCCAATCCGGGGTGAATCGCGTCGGCGTGGGTAATCGCT
>CAYWJR010000128.1:0-1878 GCA_964458615.1 uncultured Alphaproteobacteria bacterium | reverse complement strand
ATGTTTCTGGGTTAACCGGCCAGTCTTTGGGCAATCGGCCTTCGTGTATGGCAAGTTCAGCCAGTTTCTTGCAATGGCCAAGCAAACGATCGGCAATATCGATTTTTAATGATGTGCCGGGTTTTGATTTGGCTCCTTCTAATTGGCCATTCCACCAATCGCGAAATTTTACCATGGCTTCTGCCGGATCTAATGGGCGCAAGTCTGCGGTATTGTTCGAGTATAGCGGCACAGTTCCATATACGATTTGATTTGTTTTGGGATCTTGAATCAATGTGCCTTTGGAAATGGAATAATGCATCATATAAATGGCAACCGCCAATTCGTCGTTCCCACTTCGCACGGCTTCGGATATTTCCGCTGCCATTGCCAATCGCACAACCGCCGGGGCATTCGCCAAATCGGTGCGGATCATTTTGAAAATAGCCGCCGGGTGATTGTCGGCGCCCGGCGTTTCCTTGGCAGGCGGTTTTTGTATAATCACCTCGCCATCGGCGTTTTCCAATTCGTCGCAAGCGACGATGATTTGCGTTAAATTCATGCGTGGATTTGGACTGCCCATGCGCTTATGCCCCCTATAAGATAAAAATGTTTTTTTAAGAATACAGGAGCATATAATAAAAAGCGCATTGCAAAGCGCAATCAAAAAAAATCCAAAAAATTATAATTAAATTACAAAAGCGGATAATCGCGGTCGCGGTCGGATATAATCCGCTGCGGCGCATCCGGCCAGACGATACCGATTTTGGGGTCGTCCCAACGGTAACCGCGCGACAAATCGGGATAATAAAATTCCGATATTTGATACAGTATTTCGGTATTGTCGGACAGGGTTTGGAAACCGTGCGCGAATCCTTCGGGTATATAAAGCGCCTTGCGGTTTTCGGCGGTCAATTGCACGCCGTACCATTCCAAATACGTGTCGGAATCGGGGCGTATATCGACGGCGACGTCGAATATCGCGCCCATGGTGCAACGAACCAATTTGGCTTCTTCGCGCGGGCTTGATTGGAAATGCAATCCGCGCAATGTGCCGGATTTATGATTGAACGAAAAACTGCATTGCGCCAATTTCGGATTCAACCCATAGGCGATAAATTCTTCGGCGCACCATGTGCGCGCGAAAAATCCGCGTTCATCCTGATGCAATTGCGGTTCGACGACATACAAACCGTCCAATGGGGCAGGGGTGAATTTCACCTATAACACCTTTGTTTCCGGGATTGGCACCACGAATTTTCCGCCCCATTCGCGGATGTACGCATGCTGGCTGGCGACTTCGTCGCGCAAATTCCACGGCAGAATTAAAACGTAATCCGGTTTGGTTTGTTTTATTTTCTCCGGCGCGAAAATCGGAATGTGCGTGCCGGGCAAAAACATGTTTTGCTTGTGCGGGTTCAAATCCACCACATAATCGATAAAATCGCCGCGCACGCCGCAGTAATTCAATAACGTATTGCCTTTGGCGGCGGCGCCGTAACCGACGATTTTTTTGCCCGATCTTTTTGCCTGAATCAAAAATTCCAGCAATTTGTGTTTGGTATCGATCACCTGTTTGGCGAAAGACGCATAAGTTTCCAAGATGTCCAAGCCATATTTGCTTTCTTTGGCTTCGACATGTTTCATTCCATCGGATTTTTTCCGTTCGCCCGCATGACAGGCGTGAATGCGCAAACTGCCGCCATGGGTCGGCAATTCTTCGGCGTCGAATACCGCAAGTCCGTGATGCGCGAATATTTTCGCGATCGCCAGCAGCGAGAAATAACAAAAATGTTCATGATAAATTGTATCGAACTGATTCTGCTGCATCAATTGCAATAAATGCGGAAATTCAAAGGTAATGATTCCTTTTGGTTTCAGCAATATTTTTAAACCCGC
>CAYWJR010000127.1:0-1919 GCA_964458615.1 uncultured Alphaproteobacteria bacterium | reverse complement strand
CGGAATTGGAATGGGTTTTGCGTGCCGTCTTTGTACACGCGCGCACCGGCAACCGGCGCGTTGGCGGCTGTCGCCGGGGTTGCGGCGGGCACGGTTAAATCGATCATGTCTTCGCCTTGATTGAACCGGACGCTGTTATCGGAACTGTTCAATGTGCGGAAATGCATAATGCTTTCTGGAGCGCTACGGTCGACGACTCTTGTCATTTCCTTGTAAACTTGCGCGCCTTCTTTGAAATTCTGCCCGACGATTATTGGATCTTGTTCTTTCACGCAAATAAATTCGGTGCCGCCGCCTTCGCGTTCTTGGTACACCAATTTATGGGTTTCCCATGGACACGCATTCGATATGCCGACCAAATTCGATGCGCCTTGGCCTTGCATGGCGATCGCTTCGGATTGGGTGACCGCGTAAATCCGGTCGTCGCCCGATTGCATCATGGCGTTCAACGAATCCTGGGTTTTCAATTGCGTAATCTGGCCGTTGGGTACGGTTAAATCGTCGCATTTTGTTTCGACGCGGCCGTTTTTGCCGGGCGCGATAATCGCAAATGCGGGTGCATCGGCGACTTGCAAATAACTGGGCGATGTTGGATTGATCGGAATCAGCGCCACATCGTTTTCTTCGGCTGGCGGGAAATTTGATGGCATGATGCCGTTCGCCCAACCGCAAAATTTCAAATTATTTCCCAACGGATCGGTGGTCGATCCATAATTGAACCGCACCAAACCGGCGTCGGCGTCGTCTTCGAATGGCAGCATGTCGCCGTTTTTTTTGCCGTACAGCGGATAAAAAATACTGGTGCCGGATAAAACGCCTTCTCGGGTGATGGCGTTTTTCAATGTGGCCGCGGTCGAAACCATTTGCGCGCGGTTGGAAACATTTTGGGTTTGTTTGGATGCGCTTTGGGTTTGCGACATTAAATATGTGGTGCTGACCGCGATCATGGCCATGGCGGCCAGGGCATAGCCCATCATAAAACCGGCCGATTGGCGGCGAGTATTCGAATTTTTATTTTGTGCGACTAGGTTTGTGTTTTTCATGGCCATACCTTTTGTGTAAATCCTATTGCCGATCAGTCTTAAAAAGATACAAATCACAGTTTATTTAATAACATAAACGTTACAATAGCATACTCTATCAGGATACATTATCGGTATTACAGGATTGTTACGCTCATAATTAACTTTATAATTGAAATAATATTTTAATATCTGGGCATTCTTTCTTGCTCTGGGCTTGTGTTTGCACCGGACGCTTGGCTGTGCTAGGGCAATATTTCATCAAACAAAATTCGACCGAAAAGGCAGACCGCATGACGTCCATCAAAGACCAGTTGACCGCCGCTATCAAAGAATCGATGAAAGCCCGTAACGAACACCGCACCACCACATTGCGCATGGTGTCGGCCGAAATTAAAAAACGCGACATCGACAATGAAATCAAAGGCAAGCCCGCATTGACCGATCAGGAATCGATGGCGGTATTGTTGACATTGGTAAAACAGCGCCGCGAAAGCGCGGCCACGTTCATCCAAGGCAACAGGCAGGAATTGGCGGACAAAGAAATTTTGGAAATCGCCATGATCGAAGAATTTTTGCCGAAACAATTGGATGAATCCGCGGCCAAGGAAAAAATCCGCGCCATCATCGCCGAAGTCGGCGCGACATCGGCCAAGGATATGGGCAAGGTGATGGGCGTTGTCAAAGAACGCCTGGCCGGCCAGGTCGACATGACCAAGGTCAGTTCGTGGGTCAAGGATTCTTTGGCGGCATAAAAAATGATGTTTCCCCAAAATTTTCTGGATGAATTGCGGCAACGTTTGTCGATTGCCGAAATTGTCGGAAAAACGGTGAAATTGACGCGCAAGGGGCGGGAACATTCCGGCATTTGCCCGTTTCATTCCGAAAAAACGCCCA
>CAYWJR010000126.1:0-1920 GCA_964458615.1 uncultured Alphaproteobacteria bacterium | reverse complement strand
GCGTTGATCGCGGGCGTTTCACCCGAAGGCCCGGCGGCCGGGAAGTTGGAGCCGGGTGACATTATCACCAAATTTAACGGTTCCGATATTAACGAAATGCGCAAATTGCCGCGTATCGTCGCCGACACCGACATCGGCCAAGAAGCCAATGTCACGGTTTGGCGCAAAGGGCGTGAAATGAATACGCGCATCAAAATCGGCCAATTGGAAGAGGCAGAGGAGAAAAATATCGTCCCTGCCGCCGGACAAAAACCGAAAGATGTCAAACCGCCCGCGAAAACCAAGGTGATCGGATTGGCGTTATCGCCGATTACCCAGGCATTGCGTCAACGGTATGAAATACCGGCTGATGTGAAATTAGGCGCGGTGATTGCCGGAATCGATGCGGGATCGTCCGCCGCAGAACAAGGCGTGCGCGTGGGCGATGTGGTTGTGCAAGTGGCGCAAGAAGATGTGAAATCGCCCGAAGACGCGATTGAAAAAATCGAAAAGGCGAAAAAAGACAAACGCAAATCGGTGTTGTTATTGTTGAACCGCGCGGGCGATATGCGGTTCGTCGCCTTGAAATTCGGCGAGGAATAAAAGCCCTTTTATAAAAACTATTTAAAAAAAACTAAGGCCGGGAATTTCCCGGCCTTTTTGTTTTGGCGTTTTTTATCTGGAACGCCCCGCTTTTTTCAGTGATCGTACAAACTGTCCATTCATGCGGCTTAAATGTCCGCCAATAGCTGGCCTTATTTGCAATAACGATTCTGCAATCAAAGTTTGAGTATGTGCGCGGCGTGCGGCGATTTCAGATTGTTCAGTCAGGGTCAAAGCCTGATCTGATCGGGTTTTAATTGTTTTTGCCATGGTGCAAGTTCTCCCTTTATGGAAACGAGAATAATGTTTAAAAACCAAGGCGCAAATGATAGTTTCATGACAATTATGAATTCAGCCACTTATCCACATGTGTTGATTTTGGGCGGCCCGACATCCAGCGGGAAATCCGCGTTGGCGTTGGATTTGGCGCGGCGCATGGACGGGGTTTTAATCAACGCCGATTCCATGCAATTATACCGCGAAATCCCCATTTTATCGGGTCAACCCACATTGGCCGAACAATCGGCGGCGCCGCACGAATTATACGGCGTTTTGCCCGTTACCCGCCAGGCCAGCGCGGCGTTCTGGCAAAAAATGGCCGAACCCACGATTGCATCGGTATTGGGCGCGGGAAAATTGCCGATCGTTGTGGGCGGAACCGGGCTTTATATTCGGGCGCTGATCGATGGATTGTCCGACATGCCGGACATCGATTCAAAAACCCGAGATGCGGTACAGGCGATTTTCGATTTCGCAGGCGTTGATGGATTGCACCGGGAATTATCCGCCCGCGATCCGAAAATGGCGGCGCGGTTGCACGCCACAGACCGGCAACGCATGGCGCGCGCATTGGAGGTTGTGATGCAAACCGGGCAATCATTGGCCGAATACCAAGGCAAGCGCGCGGCGGGAAAAAATTGGGATTATAAAATCGTCAATATCATTCCGGACCGCGCCGAATTATATGCGCGGTGCAATGCCCGGTTCGATCAAATGATAGAAAACGGCGCATTGGACGAAGCGCGGGCAATCGAGGAAATGAATCCACAGCCCGATTCCACTGCCATAAAGGCCAAGGGCATTCCGGAATTGCGCGCGTATTTGCGCGGGGAAATGGATCGCGAAACGGCGATTGCGACCGCGAAAACCAAAACGCGGCAATATGCCAAACGGCAATATACTTGGTTCCGCAATCAAACAAATCCCGATATAACAATCGACCGGATCGTCACATCCAATGACGCGGAAAATATCGGCCGTATGGTCATGCAGTCATTGTTCAACCGGTAAAAATAAAAAGGACGCGTATGACAATATCGCCGCTTAAAATCGCCGTGA
>CAYWJR010000125.1:0-1934 GCA_964458615.1 uncultured Alphaproteobacteria bacterium | reverse complement strand
GCATTTCCTGCAACAGGCGGCGCAAGATCCGAATGTGATTTCGATCCGGCAAACATTATACCGTACCAGCCAGGATTCCCCAGTCATGCGCGCCTTGATCGAAGCGGCGGAAGCGGGGAAATCGGTCACGGTAATGGTGGAATTAAAAGCGCGTTTCGACGAAGAAGCCAACATACGCTGGGCAAAGAATTTAGAACGGGCAGGGGCGCAGGTGGTATTTGGATTCTTGGATCTGAAAACCCACGCCAAAATATCGCTTGTGGTGCGAAAAGAAGGCGAGGAATTGCGTTCTTACGCCCATTTCGGCACGGGCAATTACAATCCGGTGACATCGCGTTTTTATTCGGATTTATCGCTGTTCACGTGCGATCCAGTATTGTGCCAGGATGCGGCGCGCGTGTTCAATTTCATGACCGGATATGTACAGCCGGAAAAAATGGAAAAATTAGTGATTGCGCCAATGTATTTGCGCAAAAAACTGCTGCAACTGATTCACGCCGAAACCGATTTCGCCAAATCCGGAAAACCCGGCGCGATTTGGGCCAAAATGAATTCGCTGGTCGACACCGAAATTATCGACGCGTTGTATCACGCATCCAAGGCGGGCGTGCAAATCGATTTGATCGTTCGCGGCATTTGTTGTTTGCGCCCCGGCGTGGTCGGGTTGTCTGAAAATATCCGCGTGCGCAGTATCGTCGGCCAGTTTTTGGAACATGCCAGAATCATGTGTTTTGGCAACGGGCATGGATTGCCGTCTGCGAATGCCAAGGTATATTTGTCGTCGGCCGACTGGATGCCGCGTAATTTAAATGGCCGGGTCGAAGTTTTGGTGCCGATCGACAATCCCACGGTGCAAGAACAGGTTTTGAACCAAGTCATGTGGGCGAATTTAAAAGACAATCAACAGGCGTGGGTTTTAGGCAATAACGGCGCATATCACAGGGTGCGCGATGATCAGCCGGCTTTCTCCGCCCATGAATACTTCATGACTCACCCAAGTTTGTCCGGCCAAGGTGGCAACGTAAAAAGAGGCAGCAAAAAAATCCTGCGCCTAAGGCATAAGAAATAAATGCCGAACGCTCCACGATACGCTGTCATTGATATTGGATCGAATTCGGTGCGGATGGTGGTGTATGAACGCGGCCGGATGGCATTGCCGCTGTTCAATGAAAAAGCCAGTTGTTGTCTGGGCAAGGATTTGGCCAAAACCGGACAATTGAATCCAAAAGGATTGATCGAGGCAAAGTTGCTGTTGCAACGTTTTGCGCATTTGGCGAAAAACATGCGCGTTAAACGAATAACTGCTGTTGCAACCGCCGCGTTGCGTACGGCGAAAAACGGCAAGAAATTCGTATCCGATATTCACAAAAAAACCGGATTGCGCATCGCGATCATCCCCGGCACGGAAGAAGCGAAATTATCCGCCATCGGCACGTTGGCGGCGTTTCCAGACGCAGACGGCGTTATGGGCGATATGGGCGGCGGGTCGATGGAATTGGTCGCAATCAATAGCGGACGGATCGGCAAAAAAATCAGTTTGCAACATGGTCCGTTGAATTTGATGAATCTTCAACTGAACGCCGCGCTGTTGCAGAAAAAAATATATGCCGATTTGTCGGATCACAAATGGCTGCCCGCGGCGGGGCGGGGCAAGACATTTTACGCGGTCGGCGGCGTATTCCGCGCCATGGCCAGATTGCACATGGAAATTACAAAATATCCGTTGCATGTCGTGCATAATTACCGGGTCGACCGCGCCGCCTTTATCCGGTTTTTACGTGCTGTGCGGCAAAATAAATGGAAAAAACTGGCGGCCAAATCCGGCATCGCCAAAACCCGCATCGCCGCGATGCCGTTCGCCGCGGCGGTATTGTTGGAATTGTTTCAAAAAGTAAAATTCGATAATGTTTGTTTTTCCACTTATGGCCTGCGCG
>CAYWJR010000124.1:0-1945 GCA_964458615.1 uncultured Alphaproteobacteria bacterium | reverse complement strand
TAAAGAATGATTCAAGCTGCCCCTGGCAAAATCGCCATACCCAACGCCAGTATTTCTGTTGGTTAAATCCGGTATAGGTATAAGCGGTCTTTGATAACCTTCTTGTATATCGAAATTCGAATGCAAAAATAGATCTGCTTTCGCAAATTGAGGTGCGGCAAAAGCGGCGAGAGATGCGAATGATACGAATAGGTGGGTAATGTTTTTCATGCAGCCAATTTTGAATTTAAATATCCTGTACTGCAATCAAAAATAGAAGTTATAGAATCGTATTTTTTGCCAACGTGCGAACAATAAAGAAAGGCCGGGGGAATCCCGGCCTTTTTGTTGTCTTCGCGGATGCTTAGGCCGCTTTTTTCAATGATTGCTCGAACCCGGCGGCAACCGATTCCCAGTTGACCAGGGAGTCCAAAAACGCCTTGATATAATCGGCGCGTTTGTTGCGGTAATCGATGTAATAAGAATGTTCCCACACATCGCAACCAAGCAAAGCCTGTTGCCCGAAACATAACGGGTTCACGCCGTTGGCGGTTTTGGTGACTTTTAATTTGCCTTTGTCCAATACCAGCCAGCACCACCCGCTGCCGAATTGGGTGATGCCCGCATTGGTGAATTCTTCGCGGAATTTATCCAGGCTGCCGAAATCTTCGGCGATTTTCTTTTCCAGATTGCCGGGGATCGATCCGCCGCCATTTGGTTTCATCCAGCCCCAGAATTTTATGTGATTCCAATGCTGGCTGGCATTGTTGAAAATGCCCGCCTTGGTTTCGTCGTTAAAGGTTTTAACGATAATGTCTTCGAGGCTGGCTGTGGCCAAAGGGCCGTTCGCGACCAATTCATTCAATTTCGTTACATAGGCTTGGTGATGCTTGCCATGATGGAAATCCAGCGTTTCGGCGGACATAAAAGGCGCTAACGCGTCTTTGGCATAAGGCAGATCGGGCAGGGTGAATGGCATATTAACCTCTTTTGCGAATAATTGTTGTTGCACGAAATATAGGCCAGTTGTATGCAATTTCCAAGAGGTTACAAGTGGCTGATAATCAGGCGCAAATCCGTGCGTTGCTGCACAAACAAGATTACGACCGTTTCACCGCAAGCCAATTCGCGCCCGATTCCGCGCGCCCGCGTATTCATGCGTTGCTGGCATTCAATTACGAAATCGCCCGCGCCCGCGAAATCGCGAATGAAAATCTGGCCGGGCAGGTGCGGTTGCAATGGTGGCGCGACGCCGTGAACGATATTCGCAAATCCAACATAAGACGGCAATATGCCGTACAGGAATTGGCGCAAATCCCGGATTTGGATTTTGCCGCATTGCACGCCATGATCGATGCGCGCGCGCGGGAATTCGATGAATCAATCAATTCAACTGTGGCGGATTTCACGGAATATTGCGAAAACACATCCGGCATTTTGCAACAATTATGCACCGCCGGTAACGGCAATCCCGAATATTCGCGGGCAATCGGGACGGCATATGCCGCAATCGGCGTCATGCGCGCGGTTGGATTTCATGCCCGGTTCCGCCGCATGTATTTGCCGGTGGATTTGTTGGCGCGTCATGGGATTGATCCGGCGCGGTTTTTCGATTTGCCATCGCGGGTGGATTTATCGCCTGTTTGCCGGGAAATCGCCGATGCGTCGATGGATAATTTGACGGCGCAGTGTTCAAAAAATGCGTTTTCAAAAAATCCATTCGACAAAGCGGTGGCGGAATCCGCCGCGATTCATTACCGAAGATTGAAACAATGCGGTTTTAACCCGTTGCATCCGCAATTGCACCGCCCGATGCCGTTCAAGGCGTTGAAAATGTGGCTGGCGGCGTAATTTATTCAGACTTTATTGAAATATGGATGCAACCGCGGAACGGTATTTGGATTCGACCAGCGTTGGATCGTTCAATTCGATTCCCAATTCACGGATCAATCCATTGTGTACGCCG
>CAYWJR010000123.1:0-1979 GCA_964458615.1 uncultured Alphaproteobacteria bacterium | reverse complement strand
CCTTGGGCGCCGCCGCGCGAATTATACCCTTGGTAACATCCCATCAACGTGATCAGGAATCCAAAACACGCGGCCTTGACCAGGCCGGAAAAAACGTCTTCGAATTCCAGGAAGTCGAATGTGTTTTTCAAATATGTGGCCGGATTGAAACCCAGTTTGTAAACGCCGATTATATATCCGCCAAATACCCCGATAATATCGCCAACCAATACCAATAATGGCAACATGGTAACGCCGGCGATCAATCGCGGCGCGACCAAATAATTCATCGGATTGGTGGACAGGGTGGATAACGCATCGATTTGTTCGGTGACGCGCATCGTGCCGATTTCGGCGGCCATGGCGGCGCCAATGCGCCCGGCGACCATCAATCCGGCCAGCACGGGGCCCAATTCACGGGTCATGGATAACACGACAACGGTTGCGACCGCGCCTTCGGCCGAAAAACGGGCAAAACCGGTATAGGATTGCAAAGCCAGAACCATGCCGGAAAATAAGCAAGTCATGCCGACGACGGGCAGAGAATAATAACCAATATCGATAATTTGCCGCCAGATCAGATGCGGATAAAATGGCGGCGAAAAACTGGCGCGCAAACCGGACCAGGTGAACATCGACAACCGGCCGGTGGCGGCAAGAAAAGTAACAAAGGTTTGACCGATTTTGGATAAAATTAGAATTGGATTTTGCATCTGGACTTTATACCAAGATTGCGTTGGCTTGGCCAGAAAATGTTGTACTAACGGCGTCTTTTGCGACAAAGCGCAACATTAAATGCAAGCAAACTTAACGTTCCAGGGGCAGGGATTCTGTCGACATCAAATGTAATTTCAAAATTGGCGTCTATATTCCTGGCGCTTTGCGAAACCACGGTAAAATCCGGGTTGGCGGTCGGCACCAAAGACCCAAACTGAAATGTGATATTCTTTGTGCCTATACCATAAAAAGCGTTCGGGTCAATAATCGTTTGTCCGGTAAATCCCCAAATCTCGTTTTCGTACGAAAGATTACCTCGTTGAGGAAAGTGATTAATAACAAAAGCCACTCCAGGAGCGCTTAATAAAACGTTTGGATCGGAATTGACTAGCGCATGAATCTGATATCCATGCGCGAATGAAAATATAGCATCATTGGGAACATTTAAGTTTATATTGGCGATACCGCTATGGGATGCCCGATAAATTATTCCATTGATTCTGTATTGGTTAGGATCGATGCTGGGGATCCACCATTCTTTGGTCGAGGGCGTGCCGTTGTAAGCAACATTGCTTACACTGTGTGTGTATTGAATAATATCGGATTGGGATGCAGGGGCGATTGCAGCAGCCGCGCCAACAGCAATGGCAGGAATAGAATTTTTCATCAGCATCATACATATCTCCGTTTTGGTTTGCGGCCCAAGCCGCACAGAATTTCCGTGGTGCGGGTGCGCGCTTCGCCAGCCAGGTGGTTAACGGTGTAACGGTCGTTCAAAACCGCGACCATTTGTCCCGGTTGCACCAAATGGGCCGGAATATCGGTCACATCGATTGTGATCAAATCCATGGATACGCGGCCAACGACCGGGCAACGGTAATCGCCAATCCAAATGGTGCCGGTATTCGACAAAGAACGCATATACCCATCCGAAAATCCGCCACCCAACGTGATAATGCGGGTCGGGCGTTCGGTTTTGAATGTGCAGCCATAACCGATTGTTTCGCCGACGGGGATTTCTTGCAATTGCAAAATCGGAAATTCCAAACGCGCTACCGCCCGCATGGGGTTTGGTTTGTTCGGGTGCGGGTTCATGCCATAAATCGAACTGCCGATGCGAACCATATCGAACCGGAAATCCGATCCAAGGAACGAACCGCTGGATGCCGCGATGGACGCAGGCGCCTTTGGCAGAATTTTAAGCGCCCTTTGGAATTTTTCCAGTTGCGATTTATTCATCGCGTGGCTTGCAATCGCCGGGATTGCCAAATGGCTCATGATCA
>CAYWJR010000122.1:0-1989 GCA_964458615.1 uncultured Alphaproteobacteria bacterium | reverse complement strand
ATTATTTCCTGACCAAGCCTTTGTTCCTGTTGCTGCATTTCCTGTATACGGTTTTGGGCAATTTCGGCGTGTCGATTTTGGTTTTGACCGTAATCGTAAAGGCGGTGATGTTCCCGCTGGCCAACGGGTCGTACCGCACCATGAATAAAATGAAAGAATTTCAACCGCAATTGTTGGAATTGCGCGAAAAATACCGCAATGAACCGTTGCGCATGCAACAGGAAATGGCGGCATTTTACCGTTTGAATAAAATCAATCCGCTGGCCGGATGTTTGCCGATTTTGATTCAAATTCCTGTTTTCTTTTCCTTATATAAGGTGTTTTTTGTAACCATCGAAATGCGGCATCAGCCGTTTTTCGGATGGATTCACGATATGTCCGCGCCCGATCCGACCACGATTTTCAATTTATTCGGTTTGATCGCATGGAATCCGCCCGCTTATTTCCTGTTTATCCCGCTGCATGTCGGCGCGTGGGCTGTGATTATGGGCTTTACCATGTGGTTGCAGCAAAAATTGAATCCGGCGCCGACCGATGCGGCGCAACGCGTCGTGTTCGGGTTCTTTCCGTACTTGTTCACCTTTTTGTTGGCCAGCTTCCCGGCCGGGCTTGTGATTTACTGGTCTTGGTCGAATTTGCTGGGTATTTTGCAACAATACGCCATCAAATATGAACGCAAGAAAGACGTTGCGGTTGGATGATGACCGAAAAAACCGGCCCCAAATATTCGGCTCAAGAATACAAGGCGGCATCCGCCTTGTTCTCGGCGCCTTGCCGGTTTTTGCGCGGCGTCCGCAAAATGGACGATGTGCAGCAATTCAGCATTCCGGAAATCGCATTTGCCGGGCGGTCGAATGTTGGAAAATCCAGTTTGTTGAACGCATTGATTCGCCATAAAAATATGGCGCGAGTGTCGAATACGCCAGGCCGCACCCAGGAACTGAATTTTTTCAGCCTGGGGGATAAGCTGATTTTGGTCGATATGCCTGGATACGGATACGCCAAGGTGCCGGTTGCAGAGCGGCAAAGTTGGGATCAATTTCTGCCCGAATATCTCAGTACGCGCGACAAATTGAAATGCGTTTTTACGCTGGTGGACGCGCGGCGCGGGATTAAAGACAATGATATTGAAATGATGGACTTGCTGAATCAAACCGGCGCGGCATTCCAATTGATATTCACCAAATGCGATCAGGTGAAAACCCAGCAAATCGAAATATTGCAGGGCGAAGCGGATCAATTGCGCGGCCAATTTCCGCTGGCGTCCGATACCGCGATGTTCGTCAGCGGCAAAACCCGTCAAGGCGTCGACGATTTACAAGCGTCCATTTACCGCCTAATAAAATCATGACCGGAAAAACCCGTTCATTCAATGCCGGACGGTTGCACGATGTGCAAAATTGGGTATTCGATCTGGACGATACATTGTATCCGCGCGACGCGGGGTTGATGCAGCAAATCGACCGGCGCATGACCGATTATGTCGCGCGGCATTTGTCGATGGATCCGGTTTCGGCGCGGGTTATCCAAAAAAAATTCCTGCATGAATATGGAACGACGTTGCGCGGCATGATGCTCGAATACAAAACCAACGCGCGGGATTTTTTGGATTTCGTGCATGACATCGATTATGGATCTTTGCAAAACGCGCCGGAATTGGCGCAGGCTTTGTCGCATTTGCCGGGACGCAAATTCATATTCACCAACGGTTCGGTGGCGCACGCGCAAAAAATTGTCGAACGGATGGGATTGGGCGATTATTTTTCCGGCATTTACGATATTGAATCGGGCGATTACATCCCGAAACCCCAGCCCGTGGTATACGAGGTCATGATAAAAAAATTTGGCATCGCCCCGGATCGTTCGGTTATTTTGGACGATTTGGTGCGTAATTTGATTCCGGCCGCAAAGTTGGGCATGACCACGGTTTTGGTCAAACATGAACACAGTATTCCATCCGGCGATCCGCATGTCGGCGCCGATTACGGG
>CAYWJR010000121.1:0-2025 GCA_964458615.1 uncultured Alphaproteobacteria bacterium | reverse complement strand
CGCGCTAGTATATTAAGTTCAATTCTAAACAAAAGGATTGGACTTATGGATTCCCCGCAAACTTTGTTCGATAAAATCTGGGCCTCGCACATCGTCGATCGCAAGGATGACGGAACATGCCTTATATATATCGACCGGCAATTGATCCACGAAGTCACTTCCCCCCAAGCATTCGAAGGTTTGCGTAACGCGAACCGCAAGGTGCGCCGGACGGCGGCGGTTTTGGCGGTTGCAGACCATAATATTCCAACCACCGATCGGTCGTTGCCAATCGTCGATCCCGATTCGAAATTGCAAGTCGAAACGCTTGGCAAAAACGTCGATCTTGCGCGGATCGAATATTTCGACATGCATGATCAACGCAACGGCATCGTGCATATGGTCGGCCCGGAACAGGGATTGACCCAGCCTGGTTTGACGATTGTGTGCGGCGATTCGCACACATCGACCCATGGCGCGTTCGGCGCGCTGGCGTTCGGTATCGGCACAAGTGAGGTCGAACATGTTCTGGCCACGCAAACATTATGGCAAAAACCGGCGAAAAATATGCGCATTACCGTCGATGGCAAATTGGGTTATGGCGTTACATCCAAGGATATTATTCTGGCGATCATCGGCAAAATCGGCACGGCGGGCGGCACCGGCCATGTGATGGAATATGCGGGATCCGCGATTCGCGATTTGTCGATGGAAGCGCGTATGACCATGTGCAACATGTCGATCGAGGGCGGCGCGCGCGCTGGCCTGATCGCGCCGGATGAAAAAACTTTCGACTATGTGCGTGGCCGCCCGATGGCGCCAAAGCCGGATCAATGGGATGCGGCGGTGGCATATTGGAAAACATTGCCGTCCGATGCGGGCGCGAAATACGACACCGAACATGAATTGCGTGCCGAAGACATTGCGCCGCAAGTCACCTGGGGGACATCCCCGCAAGAAGTCGTGCCGATTACGGGCGTTGTGCCGAATCCAGCCGACGAAAGCGACGATAAAAAACGCGCCGCGATGCAACGTATGATCGAATATATGGGCCTTACCCCGGGCACAAAAATGCAGGACGTGAAAATCGATATGGTGTTCGTTGGGTCTTGCACCAATGCGCGTATCGAAGATTTGCGCGCCGCCGCCAACGTGGTTCGGGGTAAAAAAGTCGCCGCGAATGTACAGGCGATGGTGGTGCCTGGATCTGGCCTTGTTAAGGCGCAGGCTGAAAAAGAAGGTCTTGCCGATATTTTCAAATCCGCCGGATTCGAATGGCGCGAACCTGGATGTTCGATGTGTTTGGGGATGAACCCGGACAAGGTGCCAAGCGGCAAACGTTGCGCGTCCACATCCAACCGCAATTTCGAAGGCCGCCAAGGTCGCGGCGCACGCACGCATTTATTATCGCCGATCATGGCGGCGGCAGCGGCTATCGAAGGCCATTTCGTCGATGTCCGTAATTACGATTTGAAAGGATAGTTATGTTAAAATTCACAACACTTTCCGGAATCGCCGCGCCATTGCCGACGCCGAATATCGATACCGATCAGATTATTCCAAAACAATTTTTGACCACGATCGAACGCAAAGGTTTGGCGCGCGGTTTGTTTTACGATTCGCGGTTCGATGAATCGGGGAATAAAAAATCCGATTTCGTTTTGAATCAAGCGCCGTGGGACAAGGCGAAAATCCTGATCGCGGGTGAAAATTTCGGTTGCGGATCATCGCGCGAGCATGCGCCATGGGCGTTGATGGATTTCGGCATTACCTGCGTCATCGCATCGTCTTTCGCCGATATTTTTTACAATAATTGTTTTAAAAATTTCATGCTGCCGATTATCTTGCCGCAAGACAAGGTTGATACATTGTTGAAATTATCGGCGAATAAAAACGGTTATGCGTTGAATGTCGATTTGCAGAACCAAACCATCACCGGCGATGGGATTGATCCGATCAAATTTCAGGTCGATGCGTTCCGCAAACATTGTTTGCTGAATGGTTTGGACGATATCGGCTTGACGCTCGAAAAATCCGCGATGATCG
>CAYWJR010000120.1:0-2065 GCA_964458615.1 uncultured Alphaproteobacteria bacterium | reverse complement strand
CATTTGTTCCGCCTGGCCGCCTTTTTGCTGTTGCACGCGGATCAAAATATGTTTTTCCAGGCCGAATTCCTGCAACGCCACCTCGCCCAAACCCAAACCACCCAATTGGCCGCGCATGGTGGCCAGATCGGTCGCAGTGTTCGACGATACTTCCATCATAATGCCGCCCTTGAAATCGATGCCGTAATTCAAACCTTTGGTACCGACCACGAAAATGGACGCCAGCGTCAAAAACAAGGTGATTCCGACCGCGATCCATTTGTATTTCAAATAATCGATGTTCGGCTGTTGTGGGATCAAATGAATAGGCAACATAACGGTCAATTCCTTTGTTTTCTTGGTGTCTTATAATGGCAATGTTTGCGGACGGGCACGGTTCATCCACGCATGCACGATCAAACGGGTCAATGTGATGGCGGTGAACATCGATGCGATCAAACCGATCGTCAATGTCACGGCGAATCCGCGCACCGGCCCTGTGCCGAACAGATACAAAAACAGATTGGCGATCAATGCGGTCAAATTCGCATCGGTGATGGTGCCCATGGCCTGTTTGAACCCATTGTCGATGGCGGCGCGCGGCCCGCGGCCAAGCCGCAATTCCTCGCGGATACGTTCGAAAATCAACACGTTCGCATCAACCGACATGCCGATAGACAACACAACCCCGGCAATTCCCGGCAAGGTCAATGTGGCGCCCAATACCGATAATGCAGCGGCCAAAATAACCAAGTTGACCACCAACGATATAACGGCGAACACGCCGAACAGGCTGTAGCATAAAATCATGCACAACGATACAAGCGCGAAACCCATAATGCTGGCCATTGTGCCCGCTTCGACCGAATCGCGGCCAAGTTCCGCGCCAACCGAACGTTCTTCCAATATCGTCAAAGGCGCAGGCAACGCGCCCGCGCGCAACAATAACGCCAAATCGCGCGCCGATTCGGTTGTGAAACTGCCGCTGATAATGCCGGAACCGCCGACAATCGGCGACCGGATTACCGGCGCGCTGATCACGCGGCCATCCAATACGATAGCAAAGGGTTTATCGACGTTCGCGGTTGTTACTTCGGCGAATTTTTTGGCGCCACGCGAATCGAAACGGAACGCGACGACCGGCTGGTTATCCTGGTAACTTGGTTGCGCGTCGACCAACATATCGCCGGAAATGATAATTTGGCGTTTCACCACATATTCCGAGGCATAACCGTCTTTGCGGTCGGCGGGCAATAATTGCGACCCAGGCGGCAAGCGCCCCATTTTCGCGTCTTCGGCCGATGTCGAAATATCGACCAATTGGAAGGTCAATTTCGCGGTTTTGCCAAGCAAGCGTTTCAACCGTTCCGGATCGCCTTCGCCCGGCAATTGCACCAAAATCCGGTCTTCGCCCTGACGGACGATGGTCGGTTCGCGCGTGCCGGTTTCATCGACGCGGCGGCGCACGACTTCGATCGATTGCTCGATGGCCAATTTTTTGCGGCTGGCCACGAATTCTTCGCGCAATTTGATGGTCGACTGGCCGGTTGCATTGACGGTTACAACCGCATCGGTTCCATATTCCTTGCGCAATACGGTTTCGGCGGCTTCGCGTTGCGCGGGATCGCGCAAGGTAAATACGATACCTTCGGCATTAGCGGACAAATCGGTATAACCGATGTCGCCAGAACGTAAATTCGAACGCACGCCATCCAGCATGTTATTGACCAATTCGGCGATAACATCGCTGGTTTTCACCTCCAGCAATAAATGCGATCCGCCTTGAAGATCCAATCCAAGCGTTATTCTCTGCTTTGGGAACCAGCCAGGCATTTTTTGCAATTGTTCGTCGGAAATGGCGTTCGGCAACGCCAGCAAAAACGCCGACGCGCACACGATCGCGATAACCCAATTTAAAAATCTGCTGCCTTGCATGGTTTTGAATCCTTATGATTTATATGGCCGGAAACTAAGCGGCCTTGTTTTTGCCTTCGGCTGCGCTGACCGGGGATTTGGATACAACGTCCGCAATCGAACTGCGGATAATTTTTACTTCGATACCGTCGGCGATTTCGACCAATATTTC
>CAYWJR010000119.1:0-2066 GCA_964458615.1 uncultured Alphaproteobacteria bacterium | reverse complement strand
ACCGCCATCCGAAGTGGTCATGAATGCCAGCGCGATGATCGGTGTCTTTATTGTCGGCGGACTGATGGTAATGGCTGTGTTTAACGATTTGTCCTATTTCAAATTCTTTGATTTTGTGGCAAAAATCTTCAGTTAATATTTTACTTTAACTTCATCGCAGATAACGCATGCATTATATCCGATTTTTCACTTTCGCTGCCTTGCTTTTGGCCTTTGCGTTTGCCGCGCATCCAGCCAACGCGCAACAAACGCCGCCCGGCAATGGTTCCGTGTTTGTGCAATTGCCGTCCGATAAACCGGTATATGCCCCGTTACCCGATCCGATCGGCGACATACAGGTCGAAGGCGCGGAACGTATCGATCCTGTAACTATTAAATCGTATCTGGGACTGAAAGTCGGCGATCAATTTTCCGACCGCGCTTTGGATCGGGGTTTGAAATCGCTTTATAACACCGGCCTGTTTTCCGACGTCCGCTTGCGCCGCAACGCGCAAATTTTGGTAATCGCGGTCAAAGAAAACCCGATCGTCAACCGAATCACATTCGAAGGCGCGAAAAAGATCGAAGCGGACACATTGCGCGCCGAAGTGCAAATGAAGCCGCGCAATGTATTGACCCGCGCCAAGGTGCAGGCCGACGTAACGCGGATCCAGGAATTATACCGCCGTTCCGGCCGTTTTGCCGCAAAGGTGGAGCCGAAAATAATTTCCCTGAATCAAAACCGCGTCGATTTGGTTTATGAAATCGACGAAGGCAAGAAAAACGGAATTGCCCGCATCACATTCATCGGCAACAAAAATTTTTCCGACGGCACGTTGCGTGGCGAAATCGCCACGCGCGAATCGGCATGGTTCCGTTTTTTCGGATCGGATGACAGTTACGATCCAGACCGGCTTAGCGCGGACAAGGAATTGTTGCGCCGGTTTTATTTGCGCAGCGGTTACGCGGATTTCCGCGTCGTTTCGGCGGTCGCCGAATTGTCGCCGAACCAAGAAGATTTCTATGTCACATTCACCGTTGACGAAGGCGCGCGGTATAAATTCAACGCCATTTCGTTCGATCCAAAATTAAAAGGCCTGAGCGTAAAAGACCTCGAAGATTATTTGGATTTCGAAAAAGACGATTGGTACGATTCCCGCAAAGTCGAAAAAGCCATCGACGAATTGACCGTTCATGTTTCCGGCAAAGGTTATCCGTTTGTCAGTGTCGATCCGGTCATTCAGCAAAACGCCAAAGACCGCAATATCGATGTGCGATTCGTGATCGGCGAAGGCCAGCGGGTTTTCGTGGAATCCATCAATATCAGCGGCAACGTGCGCACCGAAGACCGTGTGATCCGCCGCGAATTCAAGATCGCCGAAGGCGATCCGTTCAACGCGTCGAAAATCCGTAAAACCAAACAGAAATTGCAAAATCTGAATTATTTCGAAAAAACCGAAGTCACAACGGAACAAGGATCGGCGCCGGACAAAACCAAGGTCAACGTCAAAGTATCTGAAAAATCGACCGGCGAGATTTCTTTCGGCGCCGGTTATTCGACATCGGAACAATTGCTTGGCGACATCCGCATTCGCGAACGCAATTTGTTAGGGCGCGGCCAGGATCTGAAGGTGGCGATGTCGTTGTCGACCCGCCGTACAGAATTCGATATTGGATTCACCGAACCTTATTTCATGGATCGCAATTTGTCGGCTGGGGTGGATTTGTTTCACATCACCCGCGAAAACCAACGTCAAAGTTCTTATGATGAAACCCGTTCCGGCGGCGCGTTGCGCGGCAAATACAACATTAACGACGCATTGACCCAGGAATGGAAATACGGTTTCCGCCGTGTAGAAGTCAGCAATATCGACGCCGATGCATCCATTTATATTCAACGCCAACGCGGGGTTAATACCACATCCGCGATCAGCCAGGCATTGTATTACGACAAATTGGATAACCGTCAGGATCCGTCAAACGGCTATTATTTGCGATTTGCGACCGATTTGGCCGGTTTTGGGGGCGATTCGCGGTATATTCGCCCTGAAATAGGCGCCGGATATTACACGCCTATTTCCGAAAAT
>CAYWJR010000118.1:0-2104 GCA_964458615.1 uncultured Alphaproteobacteria bacterium | reverse complement strand
TTGTCCCACCAATTGCGCGTGATACCCAAGCCCGGATAATTCCAGCGCGGGAAAATCATCGGCGATGCATTTCAATTCCTGCAACATGACGACATCCGGTTGGTTGTCGTCGATCCACTGGATCAAATGTTCGCGGCGCGATTTAACGGAATTGACGTTCCAGCAGGCTATTTTCATATGATTGATAATTGGTGGGGAGTGGATAGCGGAGAGTGAGTATCTAGCTTTTTTTACACTACAATGAAAAACTGACGCCGCAACCGCAACCGCTGGCGGCGTTTGGATTTTTGACGGCAAAATACGCGCCGATCATTTCCTGGACATAATCGATCTGGCTGCCTTTAACCAGTTCCAGGGAAACCGGGTCGATAACCAGTATTTTACCGTTATGTTCGAAAACCAAATCGTCTGCGGTTTGATTATCGTCGAAATCGAACACATACGAAAAACCGGAACATCCGCCCGAATCCACGCGCAAACGTAACATTAAACGCGGGTTTTTCTCGGTTTCCTGCATTTCGCCGATGCGTTTGGCGGCGTTATCGGTCAAAGTTACGATGTCGTTCATTAAAACCCCATATATTTCTATAGGTAATGTAATAAGTTATGGAAAAAAGTCAATTTTTTCGGCAATAAACTTGCTGAAAATGCCGGATATGATAGGGTAAGCGGCTTAATTCAAGGGATAAATCATGGTCGCCAAACGCGCAAAATCCGTCACATTGCCCGCCAATGAAAACAGATCCAAAGAACTGGCGGTATATGCTTGCCATGCCGGGGCGACGCGCGGGCGTTTGATCGCCGAATCGCCGCCGGCGAACCGAACCGAATTTCAACGCGACCGCGACCGGATTGTGCATTCCGGCGCGTTCCGAAAATTGGAATATAAAACCCAGGTGTTCGTCAATCACGAAGGCGATTATTACAGAACGCGCCTGACCCATTCATTAGAGGTCGCTCAAATCGCGCGTTCCATTTCACGCAGCCTGGCATTGGACGAAGATTTGGCCGAGGCATGCGCGCTCGCCCACGATTTGGGTCACACGCCGTTCGGCCATGCGGGCGAAGACGCGTTGAACGACGTCATGCATGCGTTCGGCGGGTTCGATCACAACGATCAAACGTTGCGTGTTTTGACGCAATTGGAACAACGTTATGCGAAATTCGACGGTCTTAATTTAACGTTCGAAACATTGGAAGGCGTTGTAAAGCACAACGGGCCTATGGCGGCGAAAAAATTGCCGACCACCATCGCCGCGTACAATAAAAAACACAATTTGGATTTGAACACATACCCCAGCGCCGAAGCGCAAGTCGCCGCGTTGGCCGACGATATTGCGTATTCGAATCACGACATCGATGACGGGCTGCGCGCCGGATTGTTTTCAATCGACGATTTGCAACAAGTATCATTGTTGCGCGCGGCATTGGACAAATTCCGCAAAAAATATCCCAAAATCGATTCCGAACGGTTGATGCACGAAGTCATCCGCGAAGTGATCGGCCGCATGGTCGACGATGTTTTGGCCGAATCGCGCAAAAGATTGCAAAAATTGAAACCGCAATCGGTTGACGATATTCGCGCCGCGTCCGCGCCGGTCGTGGCCTTTTCAAAATCGATGACCGAAGATTTGGCCGAATTGAAATCGTTTTTGATGCAACGCATGTACCGCCATTACCGCGTCAACCGCATGACCAGCAAGGCGCGGCGCGTGGTGCGGGAATTATTCATGATTCTGTTGTCGGAACCGGAATGTTTGCCCGAACCGTGGCAAGAAAAATTAGACGGCCAGTCGGAAAAAGAATCCGCGCGCGTGATCGCGGATTACATCGCCGGAATGACCGACAGGTACGCGTTGGATGAACACCGACGATTATTCGATTTATACGCGAAAAGTTAAAAGGGTAAACAATAACAGCAAGAAATATGTGATGAATATTTTCAACGATTTTAAAAACAAAATTGAAAAAGCGATATTGGATTTGAACGCATCCGGCGAATTGCCTGGCGAATTGGATTTGTCCAAAATCACCGCCGAGCCGCCGCGCGATGCATCACATGGCGATATTTCGACCAATGCCGCGATGATTTTAACCAAACAAG
>CAYWJR010000117.1:0-2121 GCA_964458615.1 uncultured Alphaproteobacteria bacterium | reverse complement strand
GAATCCATCCGGCAATTTCTGGCGGATCGTTTCTTCGATGACGCGCGCGCCGGCAAATCCAATCACCGCGCCCGGTTCGGCGATGGTTATATCGCCAACCATCGCGAACGACGCCGAAACGCCGCCCGTTGTGGGGTCGGTCAGAATGACGATATACGGCAATCCGGCTTCTTTTACGCGCTGCGCGGCGATAATGCTGCGCGGCATTTGCATCAAAGATAAAATGCCTTCCTGCATACGCGCGCCGCCGGATGCGGGAATAACGATCAGCGGCGATTTTTTTTGCAGGGCGCGGTCGGACGCCAGAACGATTCCTTCGCCAACGGCGGTGCCCATCGATCCGCCCATAAAACTGAAATCGAACGCGGCAACGACGACGTCCATATTATCGATTTTGCCTTCGGCGACCAAAATCGCATCATGGCTGTGGCCTTTGGCGGCGGCATCGCGCAAACGGTCGGCGTATTTCTTTTTGTCTTTAAATTTAAGCGGATCAACCGGAACGGGCGGCGCCTGTATCAACTGATACTGGCCCGAATCGAACATCATTTGCAAACGCCGTTTGATGGCAATACGGAAATGGTAACCGCACAGCGTGCACACCTGCGCATTGGCTTCGATGTCTTTTTGAAACAGCATCTGGCCGCAGCCATTGCATTTCAGCCATAAATTGTCGGGCACTTCCTTGGCGCCGACCAAAGCGCGGATTTTAGGGCGGACAAAATTGGTAAGCCAGTTCACGAAAACCCCGGTTCAGAAAATTACAACACTGCGTTGATGTCTTGCACAATGCGTTTCGCCGCTTCGATTGGATCTTTGGCGCGCGTAATCGGACGGCCGACGACCAAATAATCCGAACCCGCCTTTACGGCGTCTGCCGGTTCCAAAGTGCGTTTTTGATCGTGCGCATCCGCCGACCAACTTGGGCGGATGCCTGGCGTTACCAGGCGGAAATCCTTGCTGCGCTGATCTTGTAATAATTCCAGTTCCCGAGCCGACGCCACAACGCCGCTGAGGCCGCATAATTGCGCCATTTCCGCCAGGCGGCGGACGCGGTCGGACGCTTTTTGTTTATATCCCAGCTCGTTCAAATCTTCGTCGCTCAGGCTGGTTAAAACCGTAACGCCGAACAATTGCGGTTTGGGCACATTGAATTGCTGTGCCGCATCGGATGCCGCATCGACAGCGCGGCGCATCATGTCGCTGCTGCCGGATGTGTGCAATGTCATCATGGCGACATTCAAACGCGCCGCGGCGCGAACCGCGCCGTAAACCGTGTTTGGAATATCGTGGAATTTCAAATCCAATAAAATCGGCATGCCGATGGATTGAATTTTAGATATGCCTTGCGGGCCGTGCGATGTAAAAAATTCCAACCCCAATTTGAAACCGCCAACATGATCTTTAAGATCTTTGGCCAATTTGGACGCGTAATCCAAATCATCGGTATCGATGGCGCATAGAATGCGTTCTTTTGCTGATAAATTCTGCGTCAATGTATTCTACCTTATTACTATTTTATCTAACTGCCTTTGATCCTTTAGACAGAACCTTTAGGCATTAATTCTTTTTCTAACTTTTCCAAATGCTTTTTTTGCACCGCATTTTCCGAACGCAACCGAGCTGTTTTACAATACCCGCGCAACGCGCCGGCGATATACCCAATTGCGAACAAAACAATCACCAAAACGCCATGCGGAATCGAAATTTCGTACGGCAGAGGCCACAAATTCCAAGTGGCCAGATCGGGGTTGTTCATTACGAACGCCAGAAACCACAAAACCAGCAAACACACAACCACCCAGCGAACCAATGAGGCGAAAACACGCATAATGAATTCCTATCCGGTTATACAAGGGCGATGGCGGTTAATTGGCGCCGCCGTCTTTTTTATTCAAACGGGCGCGCAATTCCTTGCCTGTCCGGAAAAACGGTACTTTTTTCTCGGCCACGTGCACGGTTTCACCGGTGCGCGGATTACGGCCCGAACGCGCGCGCCGCGCTTTGGTGCCGAATGTTCCGAATCCACGCAATTCCACACGATGGCCTTTTTCCAGCGCCGATGTGATGGATTCAAACATGCAATCGATAATCCGTTCGATGTCGTGTTGCAACAAGTGC
>CAYWJR010000116.1:0-2252 GCA_964458615.1 uncultured Alphaproteobacteria bacterium | reverse complement strand
GCCGCAACGTATGATCGATTCGGCATGGCCTTTGGAACGGCGCACAATCGCCTGGATGCGCGCCAACAATTCGCGTTTGTCGAATGGTTTGGTCAGATAATCGTCTGCGCCGAAACCAAGACCCTTGATTTTATTGTCCAATTCCGAAAGTCCGGACAGGATCAAAATAGGGGTTGCAACCTTGGATGCGCGCAAACGGCGCAAAACTTCGTATCCGTCAATATCGGGTAACATCAAATCCAGAATAATCAGATCGTAATCGTATAATTTCCCGATCTCCAGGCCGTCTTCACCCAAATCCGTCAAATCGACAATATAGTTTGCGGACTTCAGCATCGTTTCGATGCTTTTGGCCATGGATGGATCATCTTCAACTAACAGGATACGCATAACAAAGACTCCCTATAAATAAGAACGATTAACGCACTTTAATTTTTATTTTATATTTACTAATTATACGTTAACTATATTAATGAAGGTTAACAATTTTGTGCAATAAGGTTGTTATTTGTTGACAGTGGGATGCCAAATAGGCATGGTAAAAATGTCTCGAAATTCGAATTGTCTTTTACTTTCAATTGCTTGGTGATTATTGGATCTTTTGGAAGCCATTACTGGCGATATCAATCGCTTAAACTCCACCCGCTACTATGGCAAGGTCAACAGCATTTTGGGCATGCTGGTTGAAATTGGCGGCATTGAAGGCCATTTGTCGGTAGGGGACAGGGTTTATTTGCAGGCGCGCGGTAACAAAATGATCGCGTGCGAGATCGTGGGTTTTAAAAATGAACGCGCATTGGCGATGGCGTTTCACGATCTGGATGGTGTCGGTCTTGGCACCAAGGCATTGGCGGAATCCACCGAACCTGTTGTGTACCCATCCGATGCCTGGCTTGGCCGGGTTGTGAATGCGTTCGGCCATCCGATCGATGGCAAAGGACCTTTGGCACAAGGTCAAGTTCCATATCCAATGCGCGCCGCGCCGCCGCCCGCGCATTCGCGCCAGCGTGTTGGCGCAAAAATGAATTTGGGCATTCGCGCCATCAACACATTCTTGACTTGTTGCCGCGGCCAGCGGCTTGGAATTTTTTCGGGCTCCGGTGTTGGAAAATCCACCGTTATGTCGATGATGGCCAAGTATACCGCCGCGCCGGTTTCGGTGATTGGGTTGATCGGCGAACGTGGCCGCGAAGTGCAGGAATTTTTACAAGACGATTTAGGCGAAGAAGGATTGAAACGCAGTGTGGTTGTGGTTGCAACGTCGGACGAATCGCCGTTGATGCGCCGCCAGGCCGCGTATTTGACGTTGTCGGTCGCCGAATATTTCCGCGATCAAAACAAAGACGTTTTATGTTTGATGGATTCGATCACCAGATTTGCAATGGCGCAACGTGAAATCGGTTTGTCGGCTGGCGAACCGCCTGCCAGCAAAGGATACACGCCGACCGTGTTCGCCGAATTGCCGCGATTGTTGGAACGCGCGGGTCCGGGCGGGGCGGGACAAGGAAGCATTACTGGATTGTTTACCGTTTTGGTCGAAGGCGACGATACGAACGAGCCGATATCGGACGCGGTGCGCGGGATTGTCGATGGGCACATCGTTATGGATCGGGCAATCGCCGATCGTGGCCGGTATCCGGCGATCAATATTTTGCGCAGCGTGTCCCGGACATTGCCCGCGTGCAATAACGATCAAGAAAACGCACTGATCGGCCGGGCGCGGCAATTGATGGCCACATACGAAGACATGGGCGAAATGATCCGGCTTGGCGCATACCGCGCCGGCAGCGATCCCAACGTTGACGAAGCGATTCGGTATTATCCCGCGCTGGAAGCGTTTTTGAAACAAGGCGAACATGAATCGTTCGATTTTGCGGCCGGTTACCGGCAACTTGCGGACATATTGGCGAAATAACGGCAATACATTTTGAAAAAAATCGATACCCTGATCCGTTTGTACAAATTCGAATTGGACGAAAAACGCCGCGCATTGACCGATCTTGAAAACAAAATGGAACAAATGATCCAGGCGCGGCTGATGCTGGATCAGGAATTGGCGGCGGAACAAAAAACCGCTTCGGCCGCGCTGGAATTGGGATCAACCTATCACGCTTATTCCAAAAAATTTATCGCCCGGCGCGAAAAAATGAACAAAGATCTGCAAGAATTGAAAATCGAAATCGAAAAGGCCGAAATCATCGTGCAGATGGCGTATCAAGAATTGAAAAAATACGAAATCACCGCCGAACGCC
>CAYWJR010000115.1:0-2291 GCA_964458615.1 uncultured Alphaproteobacteria bacterium | reverse complement strand
TTGTCGAAAAAATCCGATAAAAAATAATCCGTTTGCGTTTGTGGAATTTAACCGGCGGTGATCAGCCTGTTTTGAATAGGCAGGTTCCGATTTTCGATGGCGCGTAAATTTTCTTTGATTTCCGGGCGGGCGAAATACAATCCTTGTAAAAACGTGACGCCGAATTCCGCCAGCATGTCGGCGTCTTCTTTGGTTTCGACGCATTCCGCGACGATGTCCAAATCGAATCCTTTGGCCAATTCCACCAATGTGCGCACGAACAATTGATTGCCGACATTGTTGGACACGCCGTTGGCGAACGATCCGTCGATTTTCACCATATTCACCGGCAACATCCGCAATTGGCGGTACGATGTATATCCCGCGCCGAAATCGTCCAATGCGACGACGCATCCCATGCCCCGCAATTCGGTTACGAAATTGGCGGCTTCGCGTATGTCCGACAATGCCGCGGTTTCGGTGATTTCAACGATCAAACGGCTGGCCACCGCCGGGGTTTCGGTCAATAATTTGCGCAATTGCGACAACCACGATCCTTCGCCCACATTGAATCCGGACAAATTGATCGCCAGGCGCAAACTTGGATCCTTGCGCAATTCATACACCGCCAGCCGCGCGATATGATCGTCGATTTCCCGCATCAATCCCATTTGTTCGGCGGCGGGAATAAAAGATCCGGCGGCCAATAAACTGCCGTCTTCGCGGCGGATTCTGGCCAGACATTCGTAAAAATAAACGTCATGCCCGTTGGCCGATACGATCGGCTGGAACGCCAAACAAAACCGGCCATGCCTTAATGCGGCGCGGATTTCTTCGCTGATATTCAAATTATAGGTGTTGGCCAACAGCGGCTGCAAATTCGATTTATAAGGGACGATACAATTCCGCCCGCTGCGTTTGGCGGCTTGCAATGCCACTTCGGCGCGCGCCATGATGTCGTGCGCGCTGATGCCGTCGTCGATAAACCGTGCGACGCCGATCGATACGGTTACGCCGACTTTGCCTTCGTTGGTGTCGATGGCCGATCCGTTGATCGATTCCAAGATGCCTTGCAAAAATTCTTGTTCATTGCGTTCGTTCAAATGATTCACGATGATGCCGAAATGATCGCCGCCGACGCGCCCCATGACGTCGGTGAAATGCAACAACGCGCCCAAACGTTTGCCGATTTCGACAATCACGGCATCGGCCGGATTATTGCCCAGCGCGTTGTTGATCAACGACAAATTGTCGATGCCGACCACCAAATAAATGCCTTTGTTTTCGTACCGGCGGGAATAAGCCAGCGCGTGATCCAGCGATTCACGGATATGCGCCGAATTGAACAATCCGGTCAATTCGTCGTAATGCGCCAATTTCACCAAACGTTCTTCTTGTTCCTTGCGTTCGGTGATAAACCGCAATGTTGCGATCAACCGGACCGGTTTTCCGTATTCGTCGAATTCTGCGCAACCGCGGTCTTCGACCCAGATGGTTTCGCCGCTTGGCAAACAGATGCGGTATTCGCAGGAATAAAAATCGCGTTGCCGCGATAAATGGCGGTTCAAACAATCGACGCGGAACGGCAAATCTTCGGGATGGATCAGATGTTGGAACTGGCTTCCGTCATGATGGTTTGTCAGACCATGGGCGTCGCCATGCCGCGGCGTTTTCAGCCACTGCAAATGGTTGGACGGCAATGCCCAATCATAAACCAAATCGCCTGCGGCGAATAAAGCGGTCAAAGCCGTTCTGGTCACAGCATCCTGCTGTCCAAACGACATTTCTTTTGAAGACACGTTATATTTACCCTCTATTTTTGCCTACTTGGTCAAAAACCCCAATATACGGCTGTTCTTCTTTTCTTATTAGGCCATGAAGCGGTTAAAATTGCCTAAAGAAATAGATAAAATTGTATCTTTTATGAAGATATTTTTAAGTTATAAACAGGCCGTTTGCGGCGGGCGATTGGCGATTGCGATGCGTTATGTTAGGATAGGCCAGAATAATTCTTTTAGTTTCCGATATTTAGACCTTGTCCCAGTTAAAGAAATCAATGCGTATTCCAAGCCATATCGTTTCGCCCGAAAGATCCAGAACCCGCCGATTGGTGCGTTCGCGGGACATGTCCGGATTGCACAGCGATAACGACAATCGCCCCAATAATTTTCAAGATATTATTGAAATCGAAACGGTTCGCCATTCATCGGATGCGGCGCCGGGGCACGAATTGTGGATGGCGCATTCCAGCGCGTATGTGGCGCAATTTATTCATCAGGAATTATTGCCGGACGGGCGCAGTTTGAACCGGT
>CAYWJR010000114.1:0-2384 GCA_964458615.1 uncultured Alphaproteobacteria bacterium | reverse complement strand
GGCGATCGACGTCATCGACGAAGCAGGCGCGATTCAAAAATTGCGCAAACCCGAGGATCGTAAAACCAATATACAAATAAAAGACATCGAAGATGTCGTCGCCAAAATCGCCAGAATTCCGTCCAAGGCGGTTTCCCAAGACGACAAGCAGTTATTGCAAAATTTAGAACGCGATTTGAAACGTACCGTTTTCGGCCAAGATAAGGCGATCGAATCGTTGGCCGATTCGGTTAAATTGTCACGCGCCGGATTGCGCGAACCGGAAAAACCTATCGGCAGCTATTTGTTTTCGGGGCCCACTGGCGTTGGGAAAACCGAAGTCGCCAAACAATTGGCGCATACGATGGGTTTAAAATTGATCCGTTTCGATATGTCCGAATATATGGAAAAACATTCCGTTTCCCGTCTGATCGGCACGCCGCCAGGTTATGTCGGATTTGAACAAGGCGGATTGTTGACCGACGCCATCGATCAAACGCCGCATGCCGTTTTGTTGCTGGACGAAATCGAAAAAGCGCACCCGGATTTATTCAGTCTTTTGTTGCAAGTAATGGATTACGGCAAATTGACGGACAATAACGGAAAAACCATCGATTTCCGCAGCGTTATTTTGATTATGACCACCAATGCCGGCGCATTGGAATTGTCCAAAAATGCCATCGGATTCGAACGCACATCGCGCACCGGCGAAGACGCCGAAGCGATCAAGCGCCAATTCACCCCGGAATTCCGCAATCGTTTAGATGCGATTATTCCATTCGCGCCGCTTGAAATCGATGTGGTCGAAAAAGTCGTCGACAAGTTCCTGATGCAATTAGAAGCGCAGTTGGCGGATAAACATGTCACTATCGAGGTATCGGCCGATGCCCGCAAATACCTGGCCAAAGAAGGGTATGATCCGCAAAACGGCGCAAGACCGCTCGCTAGATTGATTCAGGAAAAGATCAAAAAGCCGCTGGCGGAAGAATTGCTGTTCGGCAAGTTGAAAAAAGGCGGCGCGGTACGGATCGAAATCGATGCGGCCAAAACACTGCAATTCGAATTTACAGAGCGCGAATATGCGCCGCCATCTTCGTCCGGCGATCCGCAAGAAGCCCGCAAAGATTCCGAATTCGTATAGCGGCGATGCCGGATAATGGCGGCAAAATGCCAGTCGCGGATAATTTCGCGCGATTGGCCTAAAAATATTGCAATATTAAGATATTTCCGGATATATTGGCCTTAGTTTTCAAGTCCGCCCATTCCGGCTGTAATTGTTGAGGTGCCCCGATGTCCACTACATTAGATTTCCGCGTCGTCGAATTGTTGTTTTCCCGCATGTGCCATGATCTGGTGGGGCCGGTTGGCGCCGCCGTAAATGGCGTTGAATTGCTCGAAGAATTTGGCGGCGAAATGGCCGACGAGGCGATCACGCTTTTGGGCAGTAGCGCGCGCGTGGCTTCGCGCCGTCTTCGCGTTTACCGCGTCGCATACGGCATGGCGGCCGGCGCTGCAATATCCTCGCTTGGGGATTTGCGCAGCTTGATCGCGGAATTTTTGGATGGCGGTAAAATCACGTTGGATTGGCCGGATAACAAAATGCCGTCGATCCATGTCGGCCGCAATGCGATTAAATGTCTTTTGAATATGTCGATTTGCGCGGCGGAAACGTTGCCGCGCGGCGGATCGTTGCAAACCGCGATTGAACAACATGGCGCGGATTTGTTGATTACAATCCAGGCCAAGGGGCAGGGCGCCCGTTTGGCCGAAGGCGTTGCCGATGCCATGGGTTCGGGCGTTTCTGCGGAACGATTGGATCCGCGCACGGTTCATTCTTATTTTACCGCGCACATTGCCCGCAATTTTGGCCAAGGTTTAAAATTCGAAGAATCCGCCGATTGCGTTGCATTTTCTTGCCGGGTATCGGCCACGGAATAACGCGCAATAACCGTTTTTTGTAGTATTTGAATAATGAAAAACGCCGGGATTACCCCGGCGTTTTTTTTATTTCTTAAATTTTAGAAATTTAGGCGTTGGCTACTGCGGCCACTTTGGCGGCTTCGGCATCCGGATCGCGCAATACATATCCGCGCCCCCAAACGGTTTCGATATAATTCGCGCCGCCGGATGCGTCTTGTAATTTTTTACGCAATTTGCAAACGAAAACGTCGATAATTTTTTGTTCGGGTTCGTCCATGCCGCCGTAAAGATGGTTTAAAAATTGTTCTTTGGTCAGGGTCGATCCCTTGCGCAAAGCCAGCAATTCCAAAATGCCGTATTCCTTGCCGGTCAAATGAACTTGTTTGGTGTCGATTTCCACCATGTGGGAATCCAAATTCACAACCAAACGGCCGCAACGTATGATCGATTCGGCATGGCCTTTGGAACGGCGCACAATCGCCTGG
>CAYWJR010000113.1:0-2406 GCA_964458615.1 uncultured Alphaproteobacteria bacterium | reverse complement strand
CCGATCCGCCAGACGGTCATGCGCGCGATGGTGCAATCGATGGCGGATTGCGGCAATGCATCGTCGATCCATTCGTTCGGGCGCAAGGCGCGGCTTGTGGTGGAACAATCGCGCGAAGACATCGCCGATTTTATCGGCGCCAAACCGAACCAGTTGATTTTTACATCCGGCGGAACCGAGTCGAACAATATGGCCGTTCAATGCGTTGTGGCCGACCGCGTTTTGGTGTCCGCGGTTGAACATGATTCGGTGCGGTTGGTGCGCAAAGATGCGGAAATTATTCCGGTCGATGCAAACGGTATCGTGCGTTTGGATGAACTTGAAAAAATGCTGGCGGAAAAACCCGGTACGGCGTTGGTTTCGGTTATGCTGGCCAATAATGAAACCGGCGTTATTCAGCCTGTGCAACAAATCGCGGCATTGGCGAAAAACTACGGCGCGTTGACGCATACCGACGCGGTTCAGGCGTTTGGCAAAATGACCGTTGATTTTTCGGCGTTGAACGTGGATTTGATCAGCATATCGGCGCATAAAACCGGCGGCCCCCAGGGCGCGGGCGTTTTGGCGTTTACCGATGCGGTCGCGATGAATCCGATGTTGCGCGGCGGCGGCCAAGAACGGTTCCGGCGCGCGGGCACGGAAAACGTGGCGGCGATTGCCGGATTCGGCGCGTTGATCCGCGAACTGCGCAATTGCATGCCGGGTGAAATAACCCGTTTGCGCGCCTGGCAGATAAAAATTGAAAATGAATTGAAAAAATCCGGATTTGCCGCCGTGGCCGCGGTGGACGCCGATCGTTTGCCGAATACCGTTTGCGCGGTGTGGCCAGATATGAAAAGCGAAATGCAATTGATGCGCATGGATATGGCCGGAATTGCGGTCAGCGCGGGATCGGCTTGTTCTTCGGGAAAAATCAAACCGTCTCATGTATTGGCGGCGATGGGGCGCGATGCGGCCGCCGCATCCGGCGCCATTCGCGTGTCGATGGGTTGGAACACCAATGAAACCGATATTCAGGAATTTTTGGCCGCGTATTTGGCACTGGGAAATACCCGACTGGGAAATGCCCAATTTGAATCTAAATTAAAAGTAGCATAGAAGGAAGAATATGATGGGAATGGCAGTAAAGAAAGAAATCGATTTGCAGCGGGCGCAAAGCCGCGCTCAAGACCGTACTATGGCCGCGCCGACGCAAAAGCCGGTTTATCTGGATTATCAGGCGACAACGCCGATGGATCCGCGCGTGCTGTCAGCGATGATGCCGTATTTCACCGAAAAATTCGGCAATCCGCATTCCCGCAATCATATGTATGGATGGGAAGCCGAAGACGCCGCCGAAATCGCGCGCGAACAAATTGCCGATTTGATCAATGCTGATCCGAAAGAAATCGTATTCACGTCTGGAGCGACCGAATCGAACAATCTGGCGATCAAGGGCGCGGCGCAATTTTACAAAGATAAAAAGAATCACATCATCACTTGTGTTACCGAACATAAATGCGTTCTGGATTCTTGCCGCCATTTGGAACAAGAAGGGTTTAATGTCACCTATTTGCCGGTCAAGCCGAACGGGTTGATTGATTTGAACGAATTGCAGGCCGCGATCACCGATAAAACGGTTTTGGTTTCCATCATGGCGGTTAACAACGAAATCGGCGTTATTCAACCATTGGCGGAAATCGGCAAAATATGCCGCGAACGCGGCGTGTTGTTTCACACCGATGCCGCGCAGGCGGCCGGAAAAATGCCGATCGACGTGGAATCGATGAATATCGATATGCTGTCGATTTCCGGGCATAAAATTTACGGCCCCAAAGGCATCGGCGCGTTATTCGTGCGCCGCAAACCGCGCGTACGTTTGCAGGCGTTGATTTCCGGCGGTGGCCAGGAACGCGGCATGCGTTCCGGCACTTTGCCGACGCCGTTATGCGTCGGTTTGGGCGAAGCGTGCCGGATCGCGATGGCTGAAATGGCGTCCGAATCCGCGCGTTTGAAAAAATTGCAAGACCGGTTTTTAGACGGCATCCGCAAAGAACTGGATGAAATTTATATCAACGGCGATATGGAACATCGCATCGCCGGAAATTTGAATATATCCTTCGCGTTCGTCGAAGGCGAATCGTTGATGATGGGCATTAAAAACCTGTCGGTATCGTCGGGTTCCGCATGTACGTCGGCGTCGTTGGAACCATCATACGTGTTGCGCGCGCTGGGTGTCGAAGAAGAATTGGCGCACACATCGTTGCGTTTGGGTTTTGGCCGGTTTACGACCGAACAGGACATCGACAAAGCCGTTCATGACATTACGACAGCAGTGAAAAAACTGCGCGCCATGAGCCCGTTATGGGAAATGGTGCAAGAAGGAATAGATTTGAAATCGATCCAATGGGCGGAACATTAATTCAA
>CAYWJR010000112.1:0-2422 GCA_964458615.1 uncultured Alphaproteobacteria bacterium | reverse complement strand
GTAAACCGCAAATTATCCGCGCGGTAATTTTTTAAAATATCGGTCAACAACACCGCGCCCGGAATGCCGGATAAATCCGGCGCCGGATTGGTATAGGGAATAACGATCACGCGCTGCACGCTGGGCAATTGTGATACAATTTCGCGCACACGCGGCATGCAATCGACCGCCTGGCCTTTGTAATAATAACCGTCGACGGTTACAAAAACCTTGGGTTCGATTTGCCCAAACCGATCCAAAACACCCTGCGCGCCGAAATCCGGCGAACACGACGACCACACCGCGCCTATGCTGGCGGCGGACATCATGGCCATAACGGTTTCAGGCATATTGGCCACAAAACCCGCCACGCGGTCACCCATCCTTATGCCCGATTCGGTCAAAAAAGATTGGATCGATCCGACATTGCGCCGCAAATCGGCGAATGAAAATGCGGCGCGGACTTTATCTTCGCCCCAAAAAACCATGGCTTGGTCATCGCCGTCGTGACGCAATAAATTTTCGGCATAATTCAAATTGGCATTTGGAAAAAACCGGCTTTGTTCCATAACATCGGGATTTTGTAAAATCACATCGCCCTTGTCGCCGATGATTCCGGCAAAGTCCCAGAATTCAGACCAGAATTCGGCGCGGTTATCGACCGTCCATTGCCACAACGATGTGTAATCGGTCAGACGCAGTCCGTATTTGCGGTTGACGCCATCCATGAATTTTGTGATTGCGGCTTGTTTCTTTTGCGCTTCGTTTGGTTGCCATAAAATTTGGCCGTCCGAATCGGTATTTATTTTCTTTTGCGTCATTGGTGCCGACATTTGAATCGCCCGATCCATGTTTGCGTGAAAGCCTGTTGAAAATGAATAAGATTTATTGTCCTATAGGATACTAGGTTTACGGCAAAAACGGCGACAATTAAAGGCAAAATAGTGCAACAAATCATCGGTTACTGGCATGGGTTATCGGACAGGACACGCTCCATTTTGTGGAATTTGGCGTCGGGGGTGTTATTTTCGATCATGAGTACATTGGTCAAATACACAGGCCAGCAATTGCCCAGCATCGAAGTGGTTTTTGGCCGCAGTGTGTTCGGATTGATGTTTATCGCGCCGTTCATTTGGTATTATGGCGTACGCCGGGTTTTCGTTACCGAACGATGGAAATTGCAATTGGTGCGGTGCATCATCGGCGTGTCCGCCATGTCGTGTACATTTTATGCGCTGGCGAAATTGCCGATGGTCGATGTGACCGCAATCAATTTTTCAAAACCGATTTTTATTTTGCTGATCGCATCCATATTCTTGCGCGAAAAAGTAACCAAATTGCAATTCGGCCTGACCATGGTCGGATTTTTGGGGATCTTGATCATTTTGCGCCCCGATCCGGAAACATTCGACGCCAATTATTTGATCGCCGTGCTGGCCGCCGTTTTGGTCGCTTTTGCCATCACCATCGTCAAGGAACTGACGGGCAGCGAAACGCCGTTTTCCGTTCTGGCGTGGTTCAGTTTGCTGGCCACATTGATTTCGATGCCTTTCGCGGCATTTTTTTGGCAAACGCCGACCACACAACAATGGATTGAAATGATATTGACCGGGTTTTTCGGCATTATCGCGCAGTTATGCGTTATTCGCAGCTATGCGCTCGCGCCTGCAAGTTATTTGGCGCCGCTGGGTTACATTAATATATTTTACACCGCTTTTTTCGGCATGATTATATTCGGGCACGTGCCCGACGCGCCCAGCATTATTGGCGCAGCGGTAATCATGGCCAGCACATTTTATTTGATGCGCAAAGGCGGAAAAAAATCGGCCGCCAGCACCGCCGCGATCGCCGAGGATTGATTTTATTTTTATGCCGATTCGGCGGCATCAAACGCCAATGCCAAATCGATGTCGTTCTGGGACAATCCGCCGCAATCATGCGTAGTCAGCAATATATCGACCCGGTTATAAACATTGAACCATTCGGGGTGGTGGTTCATCCGATCCGCCAGCGCCGCGCAACGATTCATGAATTCCCACGCCTTGGTAAAATTTTTGAATTTGAATTCACGCCGGATCGCGTCGCGGTCTTCGATATAACGCCATTGCGGTATTGTTTGCATCGCCGCCTGGCGGGATTTTTGATCCAATTTCTGAGCCATTTTTTTCTCCGCTATCATCGCCGTTGGATTGAAATTCCGGCTTATCATTTGGCCGGTTGCATGACGAATGTCAAACCCCGCGATCCATATTTTGTATCCTAATAAGAAACGATTTAGTGTTTAAACCCCTTATTTTGTTGGGCTTGGGGCCTTGCTTGGCAGAATAACGATTAAAATGCGTTGCGTTAACTATCTGTTTATAGCCTGATCATATTCTGGGGTTAAGCGGAAAACCGCGATCAAGAAAGCGAGACCCCAAATGTATGATTCCAGTTTTGGTTC
>CAYWJR010000111.1:0-2459 GCA_964458615.1 uncultured Alphaproteobacteria bacterium | reverse complement strand
CATTTCCTGTTTCATACCTTAACCCCACCCTACCCTCCCCTGAAAGGGGAGGAATCTCTCGTGCAGATACCTTTACCAATGAACTTACAACGCTTTTGTTCACTGCTCACTGTCACTGCTCACTGTCTTTAAATCACCCCGCGGCGCATTTGATCCAATTCGATCGATTCGAACAGCGCCTTGAAATTGCCTTCGCCGAAACCGTCATTGCCCTTGCGCTGGATGATTTCGAAAAATATGGGACCAATGACGGTATTGGTAAAAATTTGCAGCAACAATTCATTTTTTTCCGACACGCCGTCGATCAGAATCCGGTTTTTCTGCATGCGTTTTAAATCTTCGCCATGATTCGGCAGGCGTTTTTCAACCAGTTCATAATATGTTTCGGGAACGGTCATAAAATCGACGCCGTTTTTACGCAATCCTTCGACCGTGCCGTAAATATCGCCCGTGGACAGGGCGATATGCTGAATCCCTTCGCCATTATATTGTTTCAGATATTCGGCGATTTGCGACTTATCGTCCGCCGATTCATTGATCGGAATGCGGATTTTACCGTCGGGCGATGTCAATGCGCGGCTGAACAGACCGGTTTTTTGTCCCTTGATATCGAAATACCGGATTTCGCGGAAATTGAACAAACGTTCATAAAAATCTTTCCAATGATCCATCCGGCCTTGGAAAACATTGTGCGTCAAATGATCGACCAATTGCAATCCGATGCCGGTCGATTTCGGCGCGCCCGGAATGGGAATGAAATCGGCATCGTATACCGAACCTTTGGCGCCGTATTGATCGACCAAATAAATCAACGATCCGCCGATTCCGGTTATGGCCGGAACATCGATTACTTTTTCACGCGCGTTTTCCGCGCCCAATTCGATCGCGCGTTTATGCGCGAACGCGGCATCATGCACGCGGAATGCAATCGCGCAAACGCATGGCCCGTGAATTTTGGCGAAATCGGCGGCGAAACCGGTTGGTTCTTCGTTTAAAATAAAATTCGCATCGCCTTGTTTATACAATGTCAGTTTTTTGGATTTATGTTTGGCCGCCGCCACAAACCCCAATTGTTCGAACAATTTGACCAGCGATTTCGGATCCGGGGACGCGTATTCGATAAATTCGAATCCGTCCGTGCCCATGGGGTTTGGGTATGCCGCGTCTTGGTTGCTGGCATTGGGTTTTGGTGCGATTGCGGTCATTTTGGGGAATCCTTGGGTTGGATTGGTATATAAAGAAGGCAGGAGGTTAAAATCTAATCGCTTAAACAATTGTTTCCAAGCGAAAATTATACAATAATGCCTAAAAAATAGGCATATTGCGCCCGAATCTGTTGTTGCAATGCGGGGAAAGCCTAGGTTATAAGCAATTTCCGCATCACACGTGAAATCATCAAAAACAAGACAATTCAAGGAATTACAAGATATGTCGGCCGCGAAATTTGACGAAGAATTGATCCGCCGTTTGGCAAGCGTTTTGACCGAAACCAATCTGAGCGAAATTGAAATCGAACAAGACAATACCCGTATCCGCGTCGCCCGCCAAATCGGCGTTTCCGTGGCCGCGCCGGTTGCCGCCGCGCCCACAGCGCCCGCCCCGATCGCCGCGCCGGTTTCCGCCGCAAATGCCGCCGATCTGCCTGGGTGTGTGAAATCGCCGATGGTCGGAACCGCGTATGCATCGTCCGAACCTGGGGCTGCGCCATTTATTAAAATCGGCGACCGGGTAAATAAAGGCCAGACATTATTGATCGTCGAAGCGATGAAGGTGATGAACCCGATCCAGGCGCCGAATGCGGGCGTGATTCGGCAAATTTTATTCGCCGACGGCAAACCGGTCGAATTCGGCGAAGCATTGGTTGTGATCGAGTAATGATTGGCTTAACAACCAATTGGGCGATAAAAACGCTGTCCCAACTTGGCCTGATGGTTAGGCAATCATTTTATCAAAAAGCCTATCCGGCAGACGGCGTTTTCACGGTTTTCGCCTGGCAAGGCGCCGCCGCCGATGGCGGATACTGCATTACCAGAGGTCCAATATTTGGACAAGACCGGTGGAGAAGAGATTTTTCAGATGTTCTGCGCGATGCGCAAGAAGCAAAGACAACAAAATGCGCGCATGCACGGGATATTTTTATTTGCCGCGCGCATCGCGGAAAATGGCGTCAAATATAGCAACAATGGGTATCGCACATGTTTGAAAAAGTTTTAATCGCCAATCGCGGCGAAATCGCGCTCCGCATTCACCGCGCTTGCAAGGAAATGGGCATCAAAACCGTTGCGGTTCATTCCACCGCCGACGCCGATGCCATGCATGTGCGCCTGGCGGACGAAGCCGTTTGCATCGGCCCGCCGCCATCCAAAGAAAGTTATTTGAACATTCCGGCGATTTTAACCGCCGCAGCGATTACCCACGCCGACGCGATTCACCCCGGATTGGGATTTTTATCGGAAAAC
>CAYWJR010000110.1:0-2505 GCA_964458615.1 uncultured Alphaproteobacteria bacterium | reverse complement strand
GAATTTAATCGCGCTAACCGAAGAAAATAAAATTTCCGGCACGACCGGAATCGGCCATACCAGATGGGCGACGCACGGCGTTCCATCCGAAGCAAACGCGCATCCGCACGCCACCGCACGGGTGGCATTGGTGCATAACGGCATTATTGAAAATTTCGCCGAATTGCGAGAAGAATTGGAAAAACTGGGTCAAAAATTCACATCGCAAACCGACACCGAAGTTGTGGCGCAATTGGTGGATTATTATCTGGCGCAAGGATTGCCGCCAAAAGAAGCTGTGGCGAAATGTTTGCCGCGATTGCATGGCGCGTTTGCGCTGGCGATGATATTCACCGGCCACGATATATTGATCGGCGCGCGCAAAGGCAGCCCTCTGGTAGTTGGATATGGCGATGGCGAAATGTATCTGGGGTCGGATGCATTGGCCGTTGCGCCATTGACCGACCGTGTATCGTATTTGGAAGAAGGCGACTGGGCGGTTTTGGATAAAAATTCCGTGCAAATATTTACATTCGACGGCACCAAAGTCGAAAGAAAAATAACCCAATCGGCGATTTCCGGCGGCATGATCGGCAAAGGCAATCACCGCCATTTCATGCACAAGGAAATTTACGAACAGCCCGCCGTAATCGGCGACACGTTGCATGCGTTGTTGAACCCGCAAACCCGCGAACTGCATTTGCCGAAAATGCCCGCGAAATGGGAAAATGTCGAACGATTGCATATCGTCGCGTGCGGCACATCGTTTCATGCCGGAATGATCGCCAAATATTGGCTTGAAAAATGGGCACGCTTGCCGGTGGAATTGGACATCGCATCGGAATTCCGTTACCGCGAACCGGTATTGCACCCAAAATCCATGGGATTGTTCATATCGCAATCGGGTGAAACCGCCGACACATTGGCGGCGATGCGGCACATGAAACAATCGAAATTGCCGGTCATGGCGATTGTCAACGTTCCGACCAGCACCATGGCCAGGGAAGCGGATGTGTTCATCCCGACATTGGCAGGGCCTGAAATCGGCGTCGCATCGACCAAGGCGTTTACCACCCAACTGACCGTTCTTGCCGCCTTGACGATCAACGCCGCAATCGGCCGCAAAACCGTATCCGCCGACGAAAGCCGCGATATGATACAATCGTTGGCCGAGGCGCCGTCGATTGTCGCGGAAACATTGGAACTGGACGAATTTATTTTAAACATCGCCCGCGACGTTTACGAAGCGCGCGACGTTTTGTATTTGGGACGCGGCACATCGTACCCGATCGCGTTGGAAGGCGCGCTAAAATTAAAAGAAATTTCCTATATCCACGCCGAAGGATACGCGGCGGGCGAAATGAAACACGGTCCCATCGCATTGATCGACGAAAATATGCCGGTTGTGGCGATTTGCCCGAACGATCAGTATTTCGAAAAAACCGCATCGAATTTACACGAAGTTTTGGCGCGGGGCGGACGGTTGATTGTGATAACCAACGCCCAAGGCGCGGAAAAATTGAAAATGCCGAACGCCACCGTAATCACCCTGCCCGATTGCGACGCGTTCACCCAGCCGATTTTATATACGATTCCCGTTCAATTGCTGGCGTATCATGCCGCCTGCCTGAAAGGCACCGATGTCGACCAACCGCGCAACCTGGCGAAATCGGTAACGGTGGAATAATTTTCTAAGAATATTAAGGATATGGAAGCGAATTGTGTACTTCCTCTAAAAGTTTCCAATACTCTACAACACATTGCTTAAATTCAATTAACGTACCTATATCTCTTGGCTTGAAAGCATGTATCGCATTTCTTCTCTGCTGCACCTTATCAATAAAAGAGTCAAAATCATTTTGTCCTAATAAAAGGCTTTTTGAATATTCTTTAGCTAACCATGAACTCTTTTTACTCATAAGAATTCCAGGATTTGTTTTAAACAATTGAATTTTGCGTATGTAGTTTTTTAAGTCCTCCAACTTGAATTCATTTGGAATCTTCTCTCTATTTTTATCCTTAGGTTTATCTTTTGAGTCCGAGTTTAGATAATCATTCAAATAAACACATAAGAATAATTTAAGCGTCCCTTCAACCAAGGCACCAAGATTTACCCACGCAAGTATTAAATCGCCATCCGAAAGATGATCTGCAGAATACCACCTTTTTAATGAAAGAGACAAACTATGCTGCCATTCCAGTTTTGAATGCTCTAAAATTTCAGCGACATTCTCAGGAGCCCAGCCACTAGAATATTTCCAAAACTTTGCAATATTTTCGTTGGTATCTATAATTTTGTCGATGTAAAGAATGCTTAACTCTCCATCATCAGCATTGCATTAACTTAACGTTTAATACCAGCGATCTGACACGTTGCTTTGATGGTATTGTCCATCAAACAGGCAATGGTCATTGGGCCGACGCCGCCCGGGACCGGGGTTATGAATCCGGCGATTTTTTGCGCATCCGAAAAATTCACATCGCCGACCAATTTGGCTTTGCCGTCCGGCGTTGCAACGCGGTTGA
>CAYWJR010000109.1:0-2597 GCA_964458615.1 uncultured Alphaproteobacteria bacterium | reverse complement strand
CGGTGTTGGTGGAATCTATCCGCGAAGATTATCGTTGCGCGGCCGATGACCGGAATGTCCATTCGATCGAAACCATTCCTGCGCAAAGACAGATTAAAAGAACGGCGCCAAAACCCCGTAATCCGGTTGTAAAAAAGGTGGCGGCAACAACGGATCTTGTGAACGATGCCCACGCGTTGATCGGCACATCGCAGATTCAGCCGCGTTTATCGCCGCGCGATGCCGTATTGGGGCCTGTTTCGCCTGCGCTGCATAACGGCGATAAACGCGTGGCGTCTCATTCGCAACGCAGGCTTCCGGTTGCGGCAAAAGTAACCAAGCTGACTGTTCGCGAATTGGAACAACTGGTTCCTGTGGCGCAAACCAGATAATTGAATAACCGACAAATAAAAAGCCGGGCATTTCGCCCGGCTTTTTTTAATCCGTATTTCGAATCTTTTATCCGAATTTTACCTGCATAATTTCATACGATTTGGATCCGCGCGGCGTTGTGACCTCGATCGAATCGCCCTGGCTTTTGCCGATCAAGGCGCGGCCCAGCGGCGACAGGATGGAAATGCGGCCTTTTTCCAAATTCGCTTCGTCCGCGCCGACGACTTGATATTTGACTTCGTCGCCGGAATCTTCGTCTTCAAGCACCACATGCGCGCCGAATTTAATGGTTTTTCCATCGAATTTGGTCGGGTCGATTACTTCAGCCCGGCTGATTTTGTCTTCTAGTTCCAAAATCCGGCCTTCGATAAAACTTTGTTTTTCGCGGGCTGCGTGATATTCGGCGTTTTCCGATAAATCGCCATGCGCGCGCGCTTCGGCAATCGCCGCGATAACGGCGGGGCGTTCCACGCTTTTCAGATTTTTCAATTCCTTCTCCATGGCTTCATAGCCTTGTAAGGTCATTGGGACTTTTTCCATGCCTTTTTTCCTTTTTTTAAATAACAAAAAAATAGCCCGCAAAGATGGTATGTCTTTGCGGAACCGGTCTTGGCTTAACTTGCTTTCTTAAAATAGTCTTGAATCGGGCTGACTTCAAGCGGGCCTTGCCGCAACGCAGCAATCGCCGCAACCGTGGCCCAAATCGCCGAAACCGTTGTAAAACAAGGCACGCCCTGCTGCAAAGCGGTTCGGCGGATGCTGAACGAATCGTTGATCGATTGCGCCCCGGCGGTGGTGTTGAAAATCAAATTCACCTTGCCGTCGATAATGGCATCCACGATATGCGGGCGGCCTTCCAATACTTTGTTCACCGCTGTAACCGGAATGCCTTGTTGGCGCAGGAAACTGGCGGTGCCGCGCGTGGCCATGATGGTGAATCCCATATTGGACATGTGACGCACCGGTTCGACCATCGATTGTTTGTCGGATGTTTTTACCGATACGAAAACCGCGCCTTTTAACGGCAATTTGGCCGATGCGCCGATCATCGCCTTGGCGAATGCGCGCGCGAAATCGGCGTCGATGCCCATGACCTCGCCGGTCGATTTCATTTCAGGGCCCAACAAAACATCGATGCCCGGGAAACGGTTGAATGGGAACACCGGTTCCTTGACCGCGACATGCTGCAATTTTTTCTGCACCAATCCGAAAGACGACAATTTTTCGCCCGCCATGACGCGCGCGGCGATTTTCGCGACCGGCAATCCGGTCGCCTTGGCGACGAACGGCACGGTGCGCGATGCGCGCGGATTTACCTCTAGGACATAAATATCGTTGCCTTGGATGGCGAATTGCACGTTCATCAATCCGACCACGCCCAATGCCAACGCCATTTGTTGTGATTGGCGTTCCAATTCCGCGATGGTGTCGTCATCCAATGAATATGGCGGCAAAGAACACGCCGAATCGCCGGAATGAATTCCCGCCTCTTCGATATGTTCCATAACGCCGGCGACATAACATTCCTTGCCGTCGCAAATCACGTCGACGTCGATTTCAATCGCGTCGCGCAAAAACGAATCCAACAATACCGGATTTTTGCCCGATACCGCGACGGCCTTGTTCATATACCGGCGCAATCCGGTCATATCTTCGACAATTTCCATCGCGCGCCCGCCCAATACATAAGACGGGCGGATAACCAACGGGAATCCGATTTTTTCGGCAACCGTTTCCGCCGCTTCTAAATTGCTGGCGACGCCGTTATGCGGCTGTTTCAATCCCAATTGCTGAATCAATTTCTGGAACCGTTCGCGGTCTTCGGCCAGATCGATCGCATCGACCGATGTGCCTAAAATCGGGATTCCGGCGGCATGCAGCGCGTCGGCCAATTTCAACGGTGTTTGGCCGCCATATTGCACGATCACGCCCAACAATGTGCCGTCTTCCATTTCTTTTTTCGCAATCGCCATCACGTCTTCGGCGGTCAACGGTTCAAAATACAAACGGTCGGACGTATCGTAATCGGTCGACACGGTTTCCGGGTTGCAATTGACCATGATGGTTTCGATATTCGCCTCGCGCAGCGCATATGCCGCATGGACGCAGCAATAATCGAATTCGATCCCCTGGCCGATGCGGTTCGGGCCGCCGCCGAGGATGACGACTTTCTTTTTATCGGACGGGTCGGATTCACATTCCGGTGCGGTCAGGCCGTTGCCTTC
>CAYWJR010000108.1:0-2639 GCA_964458615.1 uncultured Alphaproteobacteria bacterium | reverse complement strand
AGAAAAAAATATGCGATGCGATCGGGCCGTTTTTGCAAAAAACCGGATTGTTTTTGGCCGGCGTCGATTTGATCGGCGATTATTTGATTGAAATCAACGTCACATCGCCATCGGGTTTGATTCCAATCGAACAGCTTTATAACCGGAACGCCGCCGAAATATTCTGGAATATGGCGGAAAATCAATTGGTTAAATTGCGCACAGCCGGCATTTAAGGCAAAGGGTTGAATTTGCAGTCCCCAAGGCCTAGATTTACACTATACAAGACGCGCCAAACGGCGCGTTTATAAGAATCTAAAATAATCGCAACCACAACAAAGGAGTCCATCATGGGCGGTCCATTTCAAAAAAATAAACCAAAACCATCCGAACAGCCAGGCAGCCCGAAACCGGGCGGTTGCTAGTTCGATTTGATATTGGAAAAACCCCCGCGCTTTGGCCGGGGGTTTTTTATTGGCGGCGATTTTATTGGCCTGCGGCACCGATTTATGTTCTTGTTTTGTTTTTCCGCAAAACATGCTATGGCGGTTGTTATGTCCATTGTCCGCATCCAAACCGCCGCGTTCCAAGGCATCGATGTTTTACCGATCGATGTGCAAATCATATTGACCACCGGCAAGGTGGATTTCGTGATCGTCGGTTTGCCGGACAAGGCGGTTGGCGAATCCCGCGAACGGGTGCGCGCCGCGCTGCACGCCATGGGTTTGGCATTGCCGCCCAAACGGATTGTGGTCAATTTATCGCCCGCCGATGTTTTAAAAGAAGGATCGCATTTCGATTTGCCGATCGCGTTGGGCGTTTTGGCGGCGTCGAATATTTTACCCCAGGATCAAATCGCGCCTTATGTCGCGCTGGGCGAAATGGCGCTGGATGGCGCATTGACGCCGGTCAACGGCGTTTTACCGGCGGCCATGCACGCGTTCGAGCGCAGGCGCGGATTGATTTGTCCGCAAAAAAACGGCGCCGAGGCGGCATGGGTTTCAGGGTTGGATATTATCGCGCCCGACAATATTTTATCGCTGATCAACCATTTCAAAGGAACCCAGGTGTTGTCGCGCCCGGTCGCGCAATTGACCGATTCGGTTAAACACACATTGAATATGCGCGACATCAAGGGCCAGGACGCCGCCAAACGCGCCATCGAAATCGCCGCCGCGGGCGGGCATAATATGTTGATGATGGGGCCGCCCGGTTCGGGCAAATCCATGTTGGCGTCGCGATTGCCGTCGATATTGCCGCCATTGACCGCCGCCGAAGCGTTGGAGGTCAGCATGATTCATTCCATCGCCGGGCAATTGGAAGGCGGGAAAATTTCAAAAATCCGCCCATACCGCGATCCGCATCATTCGGCGTCCCTGCCCGCTTTGGTCGGCGGCGGATTGCGCGCCAATCCGGGCGAAATTTCATTGGCGCATCATGGCGTTTTATTTTTGGACGAATTGCCGGAATTTCAACGCCAAACATTAGAAGCCTTGCGCCAGCCGATAGAAACCGGACGTACATTGATTGCGCGCGCGAACGCCCACATCACCTATCCGGCGCGGTTTCAGTTGATCGCGGCGATGAATCCATGCCGTTGCGGGCATTTGGCCGATCCGGCATTGTGTTGCCGCAAGGCGCCGATTTGCGCCGCCGATTACCAGGGAAAAATATCGGGGCCCATTTTCGACCGTATCGATTTGCATATCGATGTTCCTGCGGTTGCAGCGATCGAATTGTCGCACAGCGCAAGCGGCGAGAGCAGCGAGGATGTAGCGGCGCGGGTTTTATCGGCGCGCGAACGCGCCGCGAAACGGTTCGAATCGCTGGGCGCGGATTTGATATCGAATGCCGAAGCCGATGGCGAGATATTGCAAAAAATCGTCCAATTAACCGATGACGCGCAAAAATTATTGGCCGATGCCGCCGAAAAATGGAAATTGTCCGCGCGCGGTTATCACCGCATTTTGCGCGTCGCGCGCACCATCGCCGATCTTGCGGCGAACGACAATGTCGCCCGCACCCATATCGCCGAAGCGCTGGGATACAGGCGGTTAAACGTCAAAGATCATTAAGCCGCGCCGCGCGAGTTCCACAAACGCCGCGCCATCGCGCCGCGAATCGCCTCGGCCAGTTTTCTGTGGCTGGGTTTTCCCTGGCCAGGATATTGTGGTTTCCATGGGCCGGGGCGCGGCATGCCGTGATTTTCTACGGCCTCGATCACGCTGCAACTCATTCCAAAAGTCACGATTTCCAAACGCTGCCGGTCCGACAATGGCCGCATGGGGAAATCCGAAAATATGTGCGGTAAATAGCGATAGGCCATTATGCCGCCTCCACCATTTTGCCAAGCCGGCGTCCGGCCAGAATGTGAATATGGAAATGCGGCACTTCTTGGCCGCCATTCGATCCGCAATTGGAAATCAGACGGAATCCTTGATCCGATGCGCCAGATTGGCGCGCGATTTCCCCGGCTGCGCGGAAAAATCCGGTGATTTCATCGTTGCTGGCTTTGGCGGAAAAATCGTCGAACGACGTATACTCGCCCTTTGGAATGACCAATATATGGGTCGGCGCCTGCGGATTAATGTCGTAAAACGCCAACGCGAATTCGTTTTCAAAAAACTTTTTTGCACGGAATATCGCCGCGCAGTATTTTC
>CAYWJR010000107.1:0-2686 GCA_964458615.1 uncultured Alphaproteobacteria bacterium | reverse complement strand
CCGCGCCCGTTAAAATAAAAATATGATCCTTATTCATGCAATCATGGAACCAATGGATAAGTGGCTTCTGGAACGTACAAACGGCCATTATCGCCGGCGGCGGATGAAAACAGGGCGAACTCGTTGACTTCGAAACGTTGGCTGCGGAAATTATCGTGCTGCACCAAATATGATTCTACCCATTCCGCCGGGGCGCGGTGCAATTTTGCCAATGTAACATGCGGCGAAAACCGGCGATGATCCGGTTCGATCCCGGCGCGGACCGCCGCCGATTCGATTTTATCGCGCAGATGATACAACGCATCATTCCGTTCGACCCCTGCCCAAACGGTATGGGCTTTTTCGATTTGACCGAATTGCCCAACGCCTTTTAATTCCAACGTGAATTCGCGGGCGCGGATCGACGCCAAACTGGCGTCCAAATCTTCGGCCCGGCCATTGTCGATTTCGCCGATAAACCGCAACGTTAAATGAAATCCGTCCGGATTGACCCATTTTGCGCCCGGAATTCCCGCGCACATCGTGCGCAAGGCAAAATTAACAGGGGCCGGGAATTGTATGCCGACGAATAAACGCAACATGATAAACTCTTTGGATAATTAAAAACCGATTGTTGCATACCGAACATTGGCTTGTATATCGAAAATACAAAACCGCAGAAATATTCCGGTTCACAATTTTGCCAAATTTATCATTGTTATCAATCGATTATTTGCATTCCCGCGCGTCCGATTTTGCTTGAAAATTGGGAAAAATACCCCACATTATACGTGTTATAACAAAGGAGTTTTTATGGAACAGAATTATGGACAATTCGGCACTGGCCAAGCAAGTTTGGCCGTAGCAAGCGGTGTCGATGCCGGTTTGCGCCGTTTTATGATCAGCGTTTACAATTATATGATGGGCGCACTGGCTTTGACCGGCGCGATTTCTTTTTATATCGGCAATAACCAGGCTTTGGTCGAAGGATTGGCGACATCCGGATTTATGTGGGTTGTATTGCTGGCGCCTATCGGCCTTGTTTTATGGCTGAGTTTTAGAATCAACACCATGTCGATGGGAACCGTTCAGGCGATTTATTGGATTTATGCCGCGCTGATCGGCGCCGGTTTATCCCCGGTTTTCCAAGTTTATACCGGCGAAAGCATCGCGCGCGTATTTTTCATCACCTCCGCCACATTCGGCGCCATGGGACTTTATGGTTATACGACCAAACGCGATTTGACCGGAATGGGATCGTTTTTGATGATGGGATTGATTGGTATCATTATCGCCTCGATCGTCAACATATTCTTGGCCAGCAGCGGCCTTGGATTCATAATTTCGATTCTGGGCGTTCTGATTTTCACGGGCTTGACCGCTTATGACACCCAAAAAATCAAAGAATCTTATTTCGAAGGCGACGCATCCGATACCGCCGGCAAAAAGGCGATTATGGGCGCATTGAATTTGTATATGGATTTTATCAATTTGTTTATCCACCTGCTTCGCTTGATGGGCGATCGCAGATAAAATCTGCATACGATACTATTCAAAACCCCGGTTTTACCGGGGTTTTTTATTGCCGCGACCGGCCAAAATTTTAACTGTTATTGGATATAATATAGGGGAATGAACGGTAAAATTCCCCAGCTGCTTTTAATCGAAGACACCGCCAGCCTGGCGGATCTGTATGCCGAATATTTGCGCCAGGAAAATATAAATATGGTGCACGCATCGACCGGCCAGGCGGGAATGAATATTATTCAATCGTCTTTGCCGGATGTGATCGTTCTGGATCTAAATTTGCCGGACATGAACGGCATTGAAATATTGCGGTATATTTTCGAACAAAAAATTCCAACCATCGTTATTATTATCACCGCGCACGGATCGATCAATATCGCGGTCGACGCCATGCGGCTCGGGTGTTACGATTTTATCGTCAAACCGTTCACGGCCGATAGGTTGAAAATTACCATACGCAACGCGTTGGAACGGTACCGTTTAACCAGCATTCTGGATAAAATTCACGACGAATTCGGCCAAGACCGTTTTTGCGGATTCATCGGCGGATCCGCGCCGATGCAAATCGTTTATAAAATTATCGGCAACGCCGCGCCATCAAAGGCAACTGTTTTTATCACCGGGGAAAGCGGAACAGGCAAGGAAGTATGCGCCGAGGCCATCCACCGCCAAAGTCCGCGCGGCAACGGAGCGTTCGTGCCGTTGAATTGCGGCGCGATCCCGTCCAATCTGATCGAATCGGAAATATTCGGCCATGTTAAGGGCGCTTTCACCGGCGCGGTTTCAGATCACCCCGGCGCCGCGATGCGCGCCCATGGCGGCACCTTGTTTTTGGATGAAATCTGTGAAATGGATTTGAATTTGCAATCCAAATTATTGCGCCTGATTCAGACCGGAAGTTTTACCAAAGTCGGCGGAAGCGCAGTTGAAAATTGCGACATCAGATTTGTTTGCGCCACCAACAAAGATCCGTGGAAAGAGGTTCAAAAAGGCCGTTTCCGAGAGGATTTATATTACCGTCTGATGGTGATCCCGATTGAAATGCCGCCGTTGCACGCGCGCGGGGACGACATAATGATGCTGGCGCGGCATTTTTTACGGCGATATTCCACCGAGGAACGCAAGATATTCAAAGATTTCGATGCCGAATCCGAATCGGTTTTGATGCAATATAATTGGC
>CAYWJR010000106.1:0-2698 GCA_964458615.1 uncultured Alphaproteobacteria bacterium | reverse complement strand
CGAATTGCAAATTATACTCTAGTTGCAAGGACATAGGATCTATCTATCCATTTTGTGGAATAATGACAAGCCCGACATATGCCCAGTTGACCAAACCCCATAAAACGTTATGTTCTTTGTATGCAAAAAAATTCTGAAAAAACCGTTTCTGCCTGGCTGTTTATCTGTTGCGCCATGATTTTCATCATGGTCGTCATTGGCGGGGTAACCCGTCTGACCGAATCGGGATTGTCCATTACCGAATGGAAACCCATTACCGGAATCATTCCGCCCATCGGCGCGGCGCAATGGGAACAAGAATTCAACGCTTATCAAAAAATTCCCGAATACACTCAATTCAACAAGGGCATGACGTTGGACGAATATAAAAATATTTATTGGTGGGAATATTTGCACCGTCTTTGGGGCCGGTTGATCGGGTTGGCATTCGCCCTGCCGTTGATTTATTTTTGGGCGCGCGGGCAATTGCACCGGGAATGGAAATTGCCATTGGTGATTTTATTTCTGCTGGGGCTGAACCAGGGATTTTTGGGATGGTACATGGTGCAAAGCGGGCTTTCGGTTCGTACCGATGTCAGCCAATATCGACTAACCGCGCATTTAACCTTGGCTGCGATCATATATGCGTACATGTTTTGGATCGCGCTGCATATCCGCAATTTTTCCGCGCCTAAATTATATGCGGCGAATAAAATCCGCAAACCCGCGATTGCTTTGTTCGGATTATTTTGGGTGACTTTTATCATGGGCGGGTTTATGGCCGGAACCAACGCCGGGTTGGCGTTTCGGGATTTTCCGCAATTTAACGGCCAATGGTGGCCGGATGGATTTTGGGGGCTATGGCCATGGTGGGCGAATATATTTGAAAACCCAATTACCATTCATGCGCTTCACCGCACATTGGCGGTTTTGTCGGTCGTTCTTGGACTGGCGCTTGGGTTTTATGCAATCGCGCAACGCCCGCCGAAATCGGTTAAAATACCGGTATTGCATGTCGCTGGAATGGGCATTGTGCAAATGGCCATCGGCATTTCAACAATCGCGCGCGGCGTGCCGATCACGCTTGGCGCCGCGCACCAGGCCGGCGCGATTTTGCTGCTGACATTTTATATTTGGCTGCTGTTCGCTGTTCGCAAAAATTAGGCGGCGTTCAAAACACCGCGTGAAATTTGATCGCGTTCCAACGCTTCGAATAATGCTGTGAAATTGCCTTCGCCGAAACCATCGCTGCCTTTGCGTTGAATAACTTCAAAAAACATCGGGCCGAACACCGGCGGCGTTACGATCTGCAACAAAAATTCGCGGTTTTCCGAAACTCCATCCAACAGAATGAAATTGTCTTTCATGCGTTTAATATTTTCGCCCGAATTCGGCAGGCGTTGTTGCAACATATCATAATACGCATCCGGAACAGGAATAAACGGCACACCCTTGGCGCGCATCGATTCGACGGTATCGTAAATGTCGGCCGGGTTCAGGGCGATATGCTGAATCCCTTCGCCATTATAGGCCTGAATAAATTCGGCGATTTGCGATTTATCATCCGCGGATTCATTGATGGTAATGCGCATGTTGCCGCATGGGCTTAGCATGGCGCGGCTGCGCAATGCGGTTTGTTTGCCCTTGATATGGAAATACCGGATTTCGCGGAATCCAAAAATTTGTTTGTAAAAATTCGCCCACCCGTCCAATGCGCCTTGGACAACATTGTACGACAAATGATCGATTTGTTTTAAACCGATGGCAATGCCGGATTTCGGCGCCGCCATATCAAAATCGTCGGCAAAGAAATTGTTCGATAAATCCGCGCCGATGACATAAACCAAACTTCCGCCAATGCCTTCGATCGCGGTTAACGGTTTCGATAAATATTCCGGGCGTTGCGCGGAAATTTTGTATCCGCTATTCCGCGCGCGTTGCAAACACGCATCCGCATCGGTTGTATAAAAACCTGCGGCGGCGGCGGCCGGACCGTGAGCGGCCGAAAATTTCGCGGCGAACGAATTCGCAATTTGATTCACGACGAAATAAATATCGCCCTGGCCATACAATGTTACGGGCAATTTTTTGTGGCGGCCAATTTCCGCAAACCCCATATGCGCGAATAATTGCGCCAATTGATCCGGGTTTTCGGTTGCAAATTCAACAAAGGCGAAACCAGCGGTAGTCATTGTTTTAATCCTTAGAAACAAACGATATTTATTTGATATTTCATGATTATACGGCAAAAATCCTGCGGCGCACAAACATATTTATATTGTTAATTGACAGATTTTTTTATGTGTCTATAAAGGATAAAAGTTTACAGGAGAATTCCATGACAACAGCAGCAAATGCCCCAACAACCGCCACGACCGTTTACGATGACACAATTGTCGGTAAGGTTATAAAAATTGTATCTGAAAATAAACACGCAACACCCGGAAAGACAATCGAATTGGGTTCTTTGTTTGTCAAAGACCTTAATTTCGACAGCCTGGACGAGGTTGAAGTCGTGATGGATGTAGAAGCGGAATTCAACATTGAAATCCCTGACGCAGTAGCACAAAATATCAGAACCGTAGAAGATCTGGTGCTGCTGGCATCTGGAATGCCTCTGCCCGTCCGCGAAGCTGAGATTGCAACCGCCACAACCGGCAACAATCCAATCGCGCAACAAAGCGAGTCGGAAATAGGATTATGGCGCATCCGCGAAATT
>CAYWJR010000105.1:0-2801 GCA_964458615.1 uncultured Alphaproteobacteria bacterium | reverse complement strand
TCCACAGATGTGTATAACTTTATAAAAAACAGGGAGTTCGGTTCATGCTCGATAATGCAGTCCAGGTTAAATCCGGTGTTCCAGTCGATGTCGATCACAGCCGTGACGCGTATTTGACCGGTTTTGGCAAGGCCACCCTGGATGACCGGTATTTGCTGCCCGGCGAATCTTATCAGGATTTGTTCGCCCGCGTGGCCAGTTATTATGGCGACGATCAATCGCATGCCCAGCGTCTGTACGATTATATTTCAAAATTATGGTTCATGCCCGCAACCCCGATTTTGTCGAATGGCGGCACCAATCGCGGTTTGCCGATTTCCTGTTTTCTGAACGAAGCGACCGACAGTTTGAACGGCATCGTCGATTTATGGAATGAAAACGTATGGCTGGCGGCGCGGGGCGGGGGCATCGGCAGTTATTGGGGCAATTTGCGTTCGATCGGCGAAAAAGTCGGCGCGAACGGAAAAACATCCGGTATCGTTCCATTTATCCGCGTCCAAGATTCTTTGTCGCTGGCTATTTCCCAAGGCAGTTTGCGCCGTGGTTCGGCCGCATCGTATTTGCCGATCGATCATCCGGAAATCGAAGAATTTATCGAAATCCGCCGCCCAACCGGCGGTGATCCAAACCGCAAGGCGTTGAATTTGCACCACGGCATTTTGATCAGCGACGCATTCATGCGCGCGGTCGAAAAAGACGCCGAATGGGCATTGTTAAGTCCAAAAGACAAGGCGCCGATCCGCATCGTATCCGCGCGTCATTTGTGGATTCGCATTTTAACCGCGCGCGTGGAAACGGGCGAACCGTATATCGTATTCATCGATCACGTCAACCGCGCGATTCCGGAACACCACAAACTGGCCGGATTGGTTGTAAAAACATCCAATTTGTGCAGCGAAATCACGTTGCCGACCGGCAAAGACCGCGAAGGCAAGGATCGCACCGCGGTGTGTTGTTTGTCGTCGTTGAATTTGGAATATTTCCATCAATGGAAAGACCATCCGTTATTCATCGAAGACGTGATGCGGTTCCTGGATAACGTTTTACAAGACTTTATCGACAAGGCGCCGGATTCCATGGCGCGGGCGAAATATTCCGCCGCGCGCGAACGTTCGGTCGGTTTGGGCGTGATGGGTTTGCATTCCTTCCTACAGCAAAACATGATCCCAATCGAAAGCGTGATGGCAAAAGTTTGGAACCGCAAAATGTTTTCGCACATCAAATCGCAATGCGACGCCGCAAGCGTTGTGTTGGCCGAAGAACGCGGCGCATGCCCGGATGCGGCCGATTTCGGGATCATGGAACGTTTTTCAAACAAAATCGCGATCGCGCCAACGGCGTCGATTTCGATTATTTGCGGCGGCGCCAGCCCAGGAATCGAACCGATTGCGGCAAACGTATTTACCCATAAAACTTTGTCGGGTTCATTCCGCGTCGGCAATCAGTATTTGGAAAAATTGCTGATTCAATACGGCAAGAACGACGAAGAAACATGGTCCAGCATTACGTTGCGCGGCGGATCGGTGCAACATTTGGATTTCTTGTCCGATCACGAAAAATTGGTTTTCAAAACCGCATTCGAATTGGATCAACGGTGGTTGATCGATTTGGCGGCGGACCGGACACCATATGTATGTCAGGCGCAATCGTTGAACGTGTTCATCCCGGCGGATATTCACAAACGCGATTTGCACCAGATCCATTATATGGCCTGGAAACGCGGCGTAAAATCTTTGTATTACTGCCGTTCTTTGTCGATTCAACGCGCCGAATCCGAAGTGACGGCGGGTCAATTGCAAGGCGATCCGTTGCAGGAATTGGCGGCGAGCCGCACCGGCAGCATCGATCCAGTGCCGGCGAACGACGATGCGATCCGCATCGACCGTCCGGCGGCGAATGACCGCGCGCCACAGCCGAACAATTACGAAGAATGTTTGGCCTGCCAATAGACTTAAGTATTTTAGATGCTAAGATGCCTAGAGATGACTAGATCGGATTGCACTGATTTCAAGCGCGCATAGGCTCCTTTAAAAAGTGGAAAACCTTTGATAAGGAGTTTATGCCTGGTTGTATTTACTAGGCATCTAGGTATCTTGGCATCTTGACATCTAGCGATAGAGGAAAACATGTCCAGATTATTAACGCCAAATCCAGTTTACAAACCATTTCATTATCCATGGGCATACGAAGCCTGGTTGACGCAGCAACGTATCCACTGGTTGCCCGAAGAGGTTCCATTGGCCGATGACGTCAAAGACTGGCGCAAAAAATTGTCCGACGGCGAACGCAATTTGCTGACTCAAATTTTCCGCTTTTTCACTCAGGCCGACGTCGAAGTGAATAATTGCTATATGAAGCATTATTCCCGCGTGTTTTGCCCGACAGAAGTGTTGATGATGTTGTCGGCGTTTTCGAATATTGAAACCGTGCATATCGCCGCGTATTCGCATTTGCTGGATACGATCGGCATGCCCGAAGTCGAATATTCCGCATTTCTGAAATACAAGGAAATGAAAGACAAATACGATTACATGCAAAATTTCAGCGTGGACAACAAAGAAGAAATCGCCAAAACATTGGCGGTATTCGGCGCATTTACCGAAGGTTTGCAGTTGTTCGCATCGTTCGCGATTTTGTTAAATTTCCCGCGTTTCAATAAAATGAAAGGCATGGGGCAAATCGTATCCTGGTCGGCGCGCGACGAATCGTTGCATTGCATCAATGCGATCCGTTTGTTCCGCACATTCATTCAGGAAAATCCAGAAATCTGGACGGAAAAATTGAAACGCGAATTGGTTCAT
>CAYWJR010000104.1:0-2818 GCA_964458615.1 uncultured Alphaproteobacteria bacterium | reverse complement strand
GATTCGGTTATACCCATGGCCGCGTTTAATTCGCATCCTTCGCCGGCCGATAAAATGGAAATGCTTCGCGCCGTCGCAGTTATATTATCACCAATATATCCGGCTTCGATATTGTAACTGGAAACCAATTCCGATCCGCTGCCGACATCGCCTACCGCAATATTCCCGGCCTTGATAACCGATCGTTTGCCGACATTTTTTGCGATAAAGTTATTGACGTAATGTGTGGATCTGAAATCGTCGTCTATGTTGTTCGCTTCGATCGAATCTTTGGCCATGATGTTTGTGCCGGCGCCGATATTCCCGGCTTTGACGGATAATCCGGCGCGGATTTGCACAAAGTTTCCTGTGTTTTGTATCAAGACATTGCTGGTTGAATTCAGACGCACATGATCGCCTACATTTCCAACAACAACGATTCCCAAATTGGGCATTTGCGCATTTGCCGTTTTCCCGGTCGATTTGTCGTAAATATCGATCATCGCGCCATATTCAATGTCGCCTAAAACGGCAAGTCCGCCATTTTTCACATTAACGCGCGCATTTTTTCCGACATTTCCAGTCACTAAAACCGATCCGCTGAAATTGGCGACCTGCAATTCTTCGATAGCCGCAATCACGTGAATGCCCTGCTGCTTGGCTTCTTCGATAAAACGGTTTTTGTCGAACTGGTATTGCGAATCGGTTTGTATAGTAACCCGAACGTTATTAAGCGCGTTTTGTATTTCGGCATCTGACAATTGTATCACTTGGTGCTGTTGATGATCGGGTGGTAAATCGGCGGCTTTGGAAATTGCGCCGTATAAGGGCGGGGATTGTTGCCCATCAAAATTTTTATCGTCTGTATGTCTCCTGTCCAAACCTATCTCCCTGTAATGCGGAATTAACCAATTGATCTAAGTTAATTATTCAGGTTTTTATTATTATTGGATTATTCTAACACAAAAACGAAATAGCCGGGATTGATTCCAGATCAATTTTTAGTGATGCTAAAATAATTATCTTTCAATCAAATATAATTTAATTCCCGAGCGCTGGATCTAACTATTGGAAATTAAATAAAATATGCGTTCTTTAAAAATCCAGTCCAATGTCCAGCCAGGGGGCGGAATGAGTGATTTTACCGACAGAAATAAATTCAACGCCTGTTTTCGATATATCCGCGACCGTTTGTAAATTCACGCCTCCGGATGCTTCGGCAACCGTTCTGCCGGCGATTATGCCGACAGCTTGGCGCAATTGCGCGGGATTCATATTGTCCAATAGAATGACATCTGCGCCGCCCGCGATGGCAGGTTCAATTTGATCCAACCGGTCGACTTCGACGGAAATTTTTACCATATGACCCATGGATTTTTTCGCGGCGGCCACGGTTTTTTCGACATCGCCATTCGCGGCGATGTGGTTGTCTTTGATCAAAACCGCATCCGACAGATTGAAACGGTGATTATGCCCGCCGCCTGCGCGGACGGCATATTTTTCAAATGCGCGCAACAAAGGCGTCGTTTTTCGCGTACAGCAAATTTTAGCGCCGCTGCCGTTTATTTTATCGACAAATTCGCGGGTCAATGTCGCAATGCCCGATAGATGCCCGACAAAATTCAATGCGACGCGCTCTGCTCCCAAAATTGCGCCGGTTTGTCCCGACACTGTGGCAAGACGTTGATCCTTGGACACTTTTGCGCCGTCTTGGACATGCAATTTGAAATCGATTGTATCGTCCAAAAACCGGAATGCTGCGCGCGCTATTTCCATGCCTGCGATCACGCCTTCTTGGCGCGTAACGATATGCGCTGTGGAACGGTGCGCGGGATCGATCGTAGAAAGCGTGGTTATATCCCCATAACCGCCCATATCTTCGGCGAATGCGGCCTGTAAGGCGCTTTGCAAAATAGATTCCGGAATAAAAGATTGAATAGAGAAAGAGTTCATAAAAAAATCCTAAAAATTATCCCGCCGCCGATTTGCGGACAGGTTTCGGGGATTGCGGGTTCAGCCGTTCGGCGCATTCCGCCAGATTATAAAACTGGCGTTTTTTCCATCGTTCGGAACTGGTTGGGAAATCTTCGCGGAATTGACTGCCGCGCGATTCTTCGCGCCACAACGAAAATGCGGCGATCAATTTGCAAACCAGCGTCATATTTTTCAACCGTTGCGACAAGGACGGCAATGCTTCGATCGATTCTATTTCTTGAATTGCCCGCGTCAATCCGCCTTTGTTTCGGATCACGCCGACATGGTCGCGCATAATTTGCCGTAATGCCGTTTCATTTTTTTTATCGGCGGCTGTGTGCGCGATAAAATTCGGCGAAGGGTGAGCCGCAAATTCTTGGTCCGTTTGGCTGGCTAAGAAATCTTTTATATCCTTGACCGCGCGCTTGGCGAAAACGACGGCTTCTAATAATGAATTGCTGGCGAGTCGATTTGCGCCGTGCGCCCCGGAACAGGCGACTTCGCCACACGCCCAAAGTCCTTTGACGCTTGTGCGCGCCATCGAATCGGTTGCGATTCCGCCCATGTGGTAATGCGCCGCAGGTTCCACCGGAATCGGCGTGGTGCGCGGATCGATACCCGCCTGTTGGCATAATTCAAATACTTTTGGAAATTTTTGCGGAAATTGTTGTCCAATCGCTTGGGTGCAATCCAACAATACCTTGCCGGTGTTTTGAATTTCGGCAAATATAGCCCGGGCTACAATATCGCGCGGCGCCAATTCCGCGTCGGGATGAATTCCGGGCATAAATCTTTTTCCCAGACCGTTGATCAATACCGCGCCTTCGCCGCGCAATGCCTCGGTCGCCAACGGCGATGGATCCTT
>CAYWJR010000103.1:0-2866 GCA_964458615.1 uncultured Alphaproteobacteria bacterium | reverse complement strand
CAATATATTGTGATTGACTGCGCGCACCAAACCCTATATTTTTTGGCCTCTAACGTACCGTAGGATGGTTGGGTAGCTCAGCGCCAGCCACCCGGCGGATGAGGGTAAAAGCTCTCTACCGCGGTAGCAGAAAAAGTTGAGCCAGTGATAAAATAATTTTATCCTGACGCATGGTGTGGCTGGGTAGCTCAGCGGTAGAGCAGCGGACTCATAAGCCGTTGGTCGGTGGTTCGATCCCACTCTCAGCCACCAAACTTTCTTTCCTAAACTCTCTCCCAAGACAATCGCATCGCCGCAGCGGGCCGCAGTACTGCGGCCTTATTTGCGATATGACCTTAACCACGGCACAGGGCACAGGCGCAAAATCCGCCCATTTTCTCTCTCCATTCGGCCTTTTTTCTCCAGCCAACTTAACCACGCAAATTCGGTTGAATAGAAAATAACGGCGGCAAACCGAGCTTTTTAAAAGCAGATTTTTAAGTTGGATGTGTACGTGTTTTGATAGGCAAAACTATTGAAACCAACATTTTTTTGACGAGACTTTTTTGCATTAAAACTCTTTCGTCACACTTAAAATCGCCGTCGGGCCGCAATCGGTGTCACAATCGGTTTCTGGAATGTCGGTGTCTACATATTGCAGCTTGGCGGTGAAATCGTTCCAGCGATAGGCGACGCCTAAATTCCACGTATTATAATCCGGATATTCATAGGCGATGTTGTCTTTTGTCCATTGCCGTCCAAATGCGGCATCAACGATAAAATTATGCGGCAAGTCTACCGCGACACCAATTTCGGGATAATAGGCATCGCCCGCATGGCCGGACATATCGGGTGAATAATATAAAGATGCCGTCCAGGTCACAGGATCGGCCTTGTAACTACCCGCCGTAAAAAATTCCAGATAATCGTAATGCAATTCCGATGCGGTGCCGGGATAGGCATAGCCGATCAAACCTATTTCCAGTTCTGTAGCGGGCGACAATTCCATGGCATAGGAACCATAGATATTAAGCTCTAAACTCCCTTCGCCCTCGACGCCGAAATCGATGTTGGAACCCCAAACGCCGAATGTAAAACCGGATGGGTGGTTATATTCGATCTCGCCTTGGATTGCTGGATACTGGCGCGTTTGTGAAATGCCACGAAAATTATAATCGGTCATTACCGCGATATTGCCGGAAAATGTATCATCTTCGGCGGCAAAAACCGGCGCGGCCAAAGCGGCAAGAATAAATGCGATAGGAATGGATTTAATTGGGATCATCCGGATTTAGAGTAGCAAACGGGGTTTGAGGCGTCCTATTTTATGACGAAAAACGTATTTGAAATTAGGTAAGGCGTGACTACAGGCGTATTAGCATTCCCCATCACAAGATGTTTCAGGGGGCTTGGCAGCGCCTTTCATTTCATCCAGGCTTTGCCGTAAAATATGCCAAGCGGAAGTAAGAAATAATCCCGCCATGATCGCCGCGACGATCAAATCCGGCCAAGCGGTTTGGGTGCCGAAAACGCCCAGCGCCGCGAACATAACCGCGATATTGCTGATCATATCGTTGCGCGAACACAGCCAGACCGAGCGCACATTGGCATCGCCGTTGCGCCATTTCATCAAAAACAGAACGCTGGATATATTGGCTATCAATGCAAAAAAGGCGATAATGCCCATCAGCTCGGCGCGCGGCAGTTGCAGCACAAAGACGTTATAAATCGTATCGCCCAATACCCACAGACCCATCAGCAAAAGACTTATGCCCTTGCCAAGGGCAGCGCGGGATCGCCACCATAACGGCTTGCCGATCACAGCAAGACTGATGCCATAGGTGACGCAATCGGCAAAGAAATCCAGCGCGTCGGCTTGCAGGGACTGCGAAGCGGCTAAATGGCCTGCGATCATTTCGACCATGAACATGATGAAGTTGATCAAGATGACGATAATCAACGCTCGCCGGAATTTCGGATCGCTACCATCGAAATCGATATTGGTGCCGCAACTTGCGCTCATAATATGTCCTTAAACGTAATATAGAACGGCTGCATTAAATTTCCTCATGCACCAATACATCCTTGGCCAGATTGAACCGCTTATATAACGCTGGCAGGACAAACATGGTTAGGATGGTCGAAACGATCAGTCCGCCGATCACCACCATGGCTAGTGGCTTCTGCACTTCCGCGCCTGCGCCGGTGGCAATCGCCATCGGCACATAGCCCAAAGACGGCACAATCGCCGCCATCAGCATCGGTCGCAGTTTGTCAGACGATCCGGTTAAAACCGCCTGATCCGGCGCTTCGCCGGATTTTACGCGCTGGTTGATGCTGGTGATCATAATTAACCCGTTCAATACCGAAATACCGGATAGCGATATAAACCCGACCGCCGCCGAAATCGAAAACGGCATTTGGAACAGCCATAATGTCAGGACGCCGCCGATGACCGCCAACGGAATGCCGCTGAATACCAGCAAAGCATGCCGCACGGAATCGAGCGCCATAAACAGTAAAAAGAAGATAGCGATGAAACAGGCCGGTACGACGATGGATAATCGTTTGGACGCGGCTTGCAGGTTCTCAAATTGTCCGCCCCATTCCAGCCAATAGCCGGATGGGATTTTCACGTTTGTGGCGATGGTTTGCTGTGCCTCGGTCACGAACGATCCAATATCGCGCCCGCGCACGTTGGCTTGGATCACCACACGGCGTTTGCCGTTTTCGCGGCTGATTTGGTTCGGGCCTTCGTTTACCGATAATTTCGCCAATTGTTTTAAGGGTACGAAATTCGGCTTTTTCGATGTGGCTTCATCGTCCGAATGCAGCATGACGGGCAGATTTTCAATCGCCGTCAAATCCTGGCGCAAATCGTCCGGCA
>CAYWJR010000102.1:0-2998 GCA_964458615.1 uncultured Alphaproteobacteria bacterium | reverse complement strand
TTGACGCCACAAGTTATGGCAAGGATTTACCCGGCCAGCCGTCATTGGGGCAAATGTTGCGCCGCTTGCTGGCGTTGGTGCCGGAATTGCCGCGTTTGCGGTTATCGTCGGTCGATCCCGCGGAAATCGACGCCGATTTATGGCAATTGATCGAACACGAACCGCGATTGATGCCACATTTGCATATCAGTTTGCAAGCGGGCGACGATTTGATTTTAAAACGCATGAAACGCCGCCATTCGCGCGGCGATGTGTACGATTTTTGCGCCCGCGCGCGGGCGGCGCGGCCGGATATGGTTTTCGGCGCCGACATCATCGCCGGATTCCCAACCGAAACCGATGCGCATTTCCAAAACACCGCCCGTTTGGTCGATGATTGCAACATCATGCATTTGCACGTGTTCCCGTATTCGGCGCGGCGCGGCACGCCGGCCGCGAAAATGCCCCAAGTCAAAGGCGACATACGCCGGGCGCGGGCGGCGGAATTGCGCGCAATCGGCGCCAAAAAATTATCCGAATTTTTGCAAACCCGCGCCGGAAAACGCGAAAAAATATTGGTCGAATCGGGCGGGGCGGGGCATACCGAACATTTTGCGGCGGTAAAATTATCGGCGCAAGAAGATTGCGAAAAAATCGGCATGGTGATAGAACGCGATATTCAAAAATCGGATGGCAAAAGGTTGTACGCATAATGTTTGGATTGTTCCGCAAAAAATCGGCCGCCGCCGAAAAAATTGAAAACAAGAATCAAGCCGAACAAGACAATGCCGGGCATATATCCGGCGCGGATAATGACGTTGCGGCCGAAACCGCCGCCGTGAATTCCAATAAAAACTGGCTGGATCGTTTGAAATCCGGCCTGTCGCGCAGCGCGACGCAATTGACCGCGCAAATTGACGAATGGGTCAACAAACGCAAAATCGGCGCGGAATCGTTGCAGGAATTGGAAGATATTTTAATCGCCGCCGATTTGGGAATCGGAACATCGCAACAAATTGTCGCCGAATTCGGCGCGAAAAAATTTCCCGGCGATATTGACGGCGTTCAATTGCGCCGCGAATTGGCGTCGATTATCGCCGCAAAAATGCGGCCATATACCAAAACATTGGCAATCGACGCGGGCGCGTCGCCATATGTTATTTTGGTGATCGGCGTCAATGGCGCGGGGAAAACCACCACTATCGGAAAAATGACCCAGAACCTGCACAATCAGGGATACCGCGTGATGTTGGCCGCCGCCGACACGTTCCGCGCCGCCGCGACCGAACAGTTGGACGTTTGGTGCAAACGCACCAAAACCGCGCATTTTTTCTATCGCCCCAATGTGACCGATCCGGCCGCATTGGCATTCGAGGCGTTGAACGAAGCAAAACGCGGCGGATTCGATGTGTTGATCGTCGATACGGCGGGGCGTTTGCACACCAAAACCAATTTGATGCAGGAATTGGAAAAAATTCCGCGCGTGTTGAAAAAATTGGATGAAAAAGCGCCGCACGAATCGTTATTGGTATTGGACGCAACCACGGGGCAAAACGCCATCGCACAGGCGGAACATTTCAACAAATCCGCGCCATTGACCGGATTGATCGTAACCAAATTGGACGGCACGGCGCGCGGCGGGGTCGTTTTGACGATTGCCGAGAAAACCAAAATCCCGGTCGTCGCCATCGGCGTGGGCGAGGGGATCGACGATTTACAGCCGTTCGATCCGCAAAGTTTCGCCGAAAATTTATTGAAAGTATAAAAAGAAAATGGCACCGTTTTAAGGCGGTGCCAAGAGAAGTGATGGAGCTAAGGAAAAATCAATCCCACTTAAGGGAATTTTTAAAATCCATCCGGGTCTTGATTTCTAAACCAGAATATTGACGATCGATCCCCGTTGCGACGCGCCCGCATAGGCGTTGCGCGCCAATTGTTTCGCCCGGTCGTTTTGATCCAGGGCTTTTTCAACCTGGCCTTCGGGCTTGATGGCTTGTTTGGTAACCGGATTCGCCACGCTGCGCGGCTGTTCCCGGGTCGTCTCTGATTTGTAACCGCCGTTATTTGTGCCAACATTGGTATACAAAGAGGTATTTGAATTAATTTGCATATAATTTTCTTCCCCTTATTAACTCCATTTAACCGCAAAACGGTTAGGAACTGGTTAATCCAGAGAATCGGGCGGTATTTTTAAATCCTTGTGACAATTTTATATTATTGTTCAATATCATATACTTATGGTGATTCCGGCGCACCCAAAACCACGGGTAAATCGGTTAATCGCGGGACAAAAATAATTGCGCGGTTGTTTAATATTTCTAAACCTATTCCCTGCAAACTAGGGGCTGGTAAGTCTTATTTTTCAACATCTTCGCATTCTTTTAAAATCCGGGGCGACACAAAAGGTATGACGACGCGATGACAGGCATGCAGCCATCCACAACCGATCTGCAAAATTTGATGCATCTGGCCACGGAAAAATCGCCCGAAGGCAGAAATGAATTATTCGGCCAGCTAAGCACCTTGATGATCGACGGGCAAATGTCGTCGTCGGATCAAGAACGCGCGTTGATGATCGATATTTTGAATAAATTGCTGCATGACGTTGAAATGAAAGTGCGGCAATCATTGTCGGCGAAATTGGCGCGCGACGGCAAGGCGCCCAAAGAACTGGTCATCATGCTGGCGAACGATACGATCGATGTCGCCCGGCCTATATTGCTCGAAAGCGATTTGTTGCGCGAAGACGAATTGTTGGAAATCATCAAACACCGCACCCAAGAACACCAGATGGCGATCGCCATGCGCGAAAACGTATCCGAAGTCGTATCCAGCGCCCTGGTCGAAGCCGGGCACGAAGATGTCGTCAGCACCTTGTTGCAAAACCCGTCGGCGCAAATATCCCAAGCAACCTTGGAATATCTGGTCGAACAATCCGAACGGGTCGATTCGTATCAAAACCCGCTGCTTTCGCGCGCGGATTTGAAACCGGACCTGGCCAAAAAAATGTATGCGTTCG
>CAYWJR010000101.1:0-3019 GCA_964458615.1 uncultured Alphaproteobacteria bacterium | reverse complement strand
AGGAGGATAAAACATGATAGCCATCGAATCGTTTGCTACTCCCATTTCCGCCGCCAATGACAATTACATCCCCATGAAACCAGCCCAAACCACGTCCCACCATGTTCCCGTGATGTTGCCCGAAGTTTTGGATTACATGCAAATCCGCGACGGCGGAATTTATGTCGACGCCACATTCGGCCACGGCGGATATACCCGCGCCATTTTGGACGCCGCCGATTGCATGGTGTACGCAGTCGACCGCGATCCTTTGGCCGAACGCCGCGCGGGCGACATGATCCAGGAATACGAAGGCCGGTTGCGGTTTATCCGCGGTAATTTCGGCGATCTCGAAGATCTGATGGGCAGCATCGGCATGCATCATGTCGATGGCGTCTGTTTCGATCTGGGTGTCGCATCGTCGCAATTGGACGACGGCACGCGCGGTTTTTCATTCCGCCAAGACGGGCCGTTGAACATGCGCATGGATGGCGGACGCCCCAACGCCGCCGACATCATCGCCGGAATGGACGCCGAACAATTGGCAGACATCATTGAAAATTACGGCGAAGAAAAATTCGCCGGCCGCGTCGCCCGCGCCATCGTCGAAGCGCGAAAACTGGCGCCCATCACCACCACATCGCAACTGGCCGATGTGATCCGCCGCGTCGTTCCGCGCAGCCGCGACGGCATCGATCCGGCCACCCGCACATTCCAGGCGTTGCGCATTTTCGTCAACGACGAAATGGGCGAATTGGAACGCGGATTGATTCAAGCCGAACGGATGCTTTCTCCGGGCGGGCGTTTGGTTACCGTGTCCTATCACTCGCTCGAAGACCGGATGGTCAAAGAATTTTTGAAAACCCGCGCCGGGAAAACCCCGAACGTGTCCCGGCATTTGCCGGCCGTCACGCCGCTGCATAAACCGTCCTTCAATCTGATCACCCGCAAATCGCTTGCGCCGTCATCCGAAGAAGTATCGATCAACCCCCGCGCCTCGTCCGCGAAATTACGCGCCGCCGAACGCAGCTCCGCCCCGGTATGGCCGAACTTCGCTCCCGTTAAACGCAACATGCAATCCTAAAGGATTCACTGCCCATGCGCCGCTCGTTATTGTTGCTATTGATCGTATCCGCCGTTTACGGCACCGGTATTTACCACCTGAAATACCGGGTGGCGCATTTGGAATCCCGTTTGGGGAACGTACAACGCGACATTATCGCTGAAAAAGAGTCGATCCACGTCCTAAGCGCCGAAATCAGCTATATCACCCGCCCCGACCATATCGCGAAAATGTCGGACAAATACCTGCAATTATCCCCAGTCCAAGTCGCGCAAATTTATCAACTGGCAGATGTGATGCCAGGCGTGGCATATAGCAATTGGGCAGACACGGGCGACAGCGGCACAAAGGCGTTAATGGCAAGCAATACACCAGAGCCCAACACAGCCATCTTGGAAAACGACGACGTTGCGCAAAGTCCGGTATCGTACGAAGTGCAATGACGAATGTTAGCGCAGGATAAAAATTTCAATCCCCCATCAAAAGCTGAGTTTCAGCCCGATCTAAGATCCGCCTTTGGCGGCGGCGCCCCGCACCGCCAGGAACGCGCGCGGCACAAACGCATTTACGTCGCGCAAATCCGTCTTTTGTACGCATCCGCAGTTTTCGCAGCGGCTTTTTTGGCGATCGCGCTGCGCCTGGTCGATTTGTCGGTGTTTCAACAAAGCGCGGATTTGGAATTGCGCACAACCGCAACCCCGGCCGCCACATATGGCCGCGCCAACATCGTCGACCGCAACGGCACGATTTTGGCGACGTCTTTGTCCACCGCGTCGTTGTATTCGAACCCAAAAGAAATTTTAGACGCAGCCGACGCGGCGGAAAAATTATCGCGGGTTTTGCCGGAACTGAACAAACGCGAATTGCGCGCCAAACTAAGCGATAAAAAATCTTTCGTCTGGATCAAACGCAATTTGACGCCGGAACAACATTACCGCGTGCACATGCTGGGTCTGCCTGGTCTTAGTTTCCAGCGCGAGGAACGGCGCGTTTACCCGCTTGGTTCGATGTACAGCCACGTGATCGGCATGACCGATTTGGACAGCCGGGGCGTGGCCGGAATTGAAAAAACATTCGATATGAATGTGCGCAAAACCGGCGAATCGTTGCAATTGTCGCTCGATACCCGCGTGCAAAGCATTCTGCGCGAAGAATTGGCGCGCGCCGTCAAGGATTTCAGCGCGCGCGGCGCGGCCGGTTTGGTTTTGGACGCCGCAACCGGCGAAGTCGTCGCCATGGTGTCCCTGCCCGATTTCGATCCGCACAATGTCGGCGCCAGCTCGCAGGACGCGAAATTCAACCGCATTACGTTGGGCGTTTATGAAATGGGATCGACATTCAAAATTTTCAACACCGCCATGGCGCTGGATTCCGGCAAGGTGAAAATAACCGATCAATTCGACGCCACCAAACCCATCCGCGTCGGCCGGTTTCAAATTTCCGATTATCATCCGGAAAACCGCTGGATGAATGTGCCGGAAATATTCGAACATTCATCCAATATCGGTTCCGCGAAAATGGCGTTGGCCGCCGGTTCCGCCAATCAAAAGGCGTTTTTCGAACGTTTGGGATTGATGCGAGCCGCCGCGATCGAATTGCCTGAAATCGGCAGGCCGATCGTGCCGCAACGATGGTCGGATGTGACCACCATGACCGCATCGTACGGATATGGAATTTCGGTTACGCCATTGCAATTGGCGCGCGCGGTCGCGGGCGTCGTGAATGGCGGCGTGTTGCCGGAATTGACCTTGATCAAACGCCAACCCGGCGCGCCGGTTCCAGGAACACGAATCATATCCGAATCCACATCCAAACAAATGCGCGAAATGTTGCGCCTGGTCGTGCAAAAAGGCACCGGACAAAAAGCCGACGTCAACGGATATTATGTCGGCGGCAAAACCGGAACGGCCGAAAAAAACACCGGCGGCGGAAATGGGAGTAGCAAACGATTCGATGGCTATCATGTTTTATCCTCCT
>CAYWJR010000100.1:0-3420 GCA_964458615.1 uncultured Alphaproteobacteria bacterium | reverse complement strand
AAAACATCGTCGGATATATTTTTTGAACTGGATCCCGACGGGTTGATGGTGGTCTGCACTGAATCAGCCAACTTTTCATCGCTTAAGGAACGGCGCAACCACGAATCCAGGGATTTATCCCGAATAGCGTCAACCGCAGCCGCCGGATTTCTGGACAAGGCATAAGTCAATGACGACGCCAACAAATAATTTTGTTCGCCAAAAACCATAGGGCGGGATGCATAACGCCGCGCGCGTTGCGGGCGAACGGCTTGGCGGCTGCCTCTTATCCATGCTTCGGCATCTTCTAAATTCCAGCGTTCGGATTCGACATCGACAATCATTCCCCTGGCTGCTTCTAAAATGCTTTGGGGAATCGGATTTTGTCCGGCATATAGCGGAAAAGTCCCGTCTTCGATCCTGGTCTTAATTAAAACCTCGTTCGATAAATCCTTGACCGTGTTTTTTCCAACCGCCAAGAACAGCATCAAAACGCCAAGCGAGAATAAATCGTCCGCAACCGTTCCTGCGTGCCGGCCAGCCGGATCGCACATGGCGGAATCAACCGGTTCATAAGCGGCGGATTGATTAAATGCAGGCGGCACGGAAAACGATTCGCCGAATATAATTTTTTGTTTGGTTATGTCTTCCCAATACATATTTTCCAGTCTTAGACCGCGAAATGAAACCCCTTGGTTCGTGTATTCCCGCAAGGCCGCGATGACCGGCTGGGCGATTAGGCGGATAATGTCCTGTTCCGACATTTTTGGGAAAACGCCATTTGTATTGCTGAGAAATTTTTCTCCGACTGGGCGCGATACAATGACCGCCATTCTTTTGTCGCCGGTCAGCGGCCAATCAACCGGGCCATAATCCAAAATTGAATTAATACCGAACAAATTTACGCCGGATATTTTATGAACCACATCCATTCGAATCGGCATGCCCGGCTTGCAAATCATCGCGATACATCGTCTTGCTGCTTTTAAATCGTTTGCTTCGTATGCATGCGCGCCGATCGTATCGAACATCGGCAAGTGCGATCCGGGCAGAATTTGAATCGAATTTTTCAAAATTACGCCGTCGGCGTGTGTGGTGTTATTTTTTACAGGCGATTCATTTTTTGAATAGGCTCCGCCAAAATCTTTTTTATTGGACATGACATGGTTTTGCGGCGTCGGTTCCTTTAAACCGGCCGCACCAGACAAAATTCCACCAGGATTCATCGTCGCTGTTGTCATGTTCGCAACATCTGCCCCATTTTGATCTGATCGTCGATTGGCGCTACTTAACGCCGCCTCATCACCTTTTCAGATCCCCACCATTATCCTAAAAGAATATGATAAAGACTTGTTTAAAATCTATAAAATGCTTGATATTATTGTTATTTAACAAATAATTAATAATTTGTATCTTTTTACGATATGTAAATGATTGCGTGCGATAATTATATATCTACCAGGGAGGTAGCGATCCTTTGCGCAATTGGGGCAGATATTTCGCAAACGGAATAAAATAAATCGATCCAAGTAGGGTCATTGGGTGGCGTTAAATATAAACAGCAACATCGGGGCATCAATTGCCTTGCGTGCGTTGGGTCAATCCGACCGCGCCATGACTGCGTCCTTATCCAAACTATCTTCCGGCTCGCGCGTTCAATCCGCCAAAGACGATGCGGCGTCTCTTGCTATCGGATCGCGCCTTCAGGCGGAAATATCGGCTCTGAAAACTGTTTCCAGCAACGCCACCCAAGGCATTTCCATGTTGCAAATCGCCGAAGGCGCCTATGCCCGCACCGCCGATATGGTTACACGAATGCGCGCGCTTTCTTCCCAAGCCGCATCCTCGCATTTGTCATCGACAGAACGCGCCATGTTGAATACCGAGTTCCAAGCCGTCAAAGCTGAGATCAATCGGATCGCCGCCTCCACAAGCTTTAACGGATCGCAATTGCTAAACTCTACTTTCAATTACACTTGGGATACGGATTATGTCGTTCTGCCGCCCGGGATGATTTCGGATCTGACAATTTACAATACCGATTCAAACACCGGATTCGATTGGTATTTTTCGAATTATTATGACGGCACATTTTATTTTATCGATCCCATTACCAATAAAAATTATACCATAGAAACCAGCAACCAATATTTTAACCCAACTACGTTGGTATTTTCTGAACGCGCTACAATAGCCATCAATCAATTGGTATTCAATTCATCTGGGCTCGTCTCGGAACGCGTTCCTGTCGGAAGCATTACATTCAACGCTGGCGCGGATCTTAATCTGATCGACACGATTTCATCATACAATATATTCCGCGTCACATCCGCGTCATACAGTTCACAAACATACCGAATCAGTACCGGCACAACGAATTCCAGCATCACTGCCAACATATTCGGAATCAACGCAACCAACCTTGGATTGTCATCCGCAAGCCTGACCACCAAGGCGAACGCCGAGGCCGCATCCGAAGCCGCCAGATTCGCGATGGATATGATCGCCAAAGCAAGATCAGAACTAGCAGCGGCGCAGAATCGCATGGAAGCCGCGCAAAAAAACAACGCCAACACCGTCGAGAATCTGGAATCTGCCCGATCCGCCTATATGGATCTCGACGTCGCATCGGAAATGTCCGTATTTACCAGCAAAAAAATACTGGTTCAGGCCGGCATTTCCATGATCGCCCAAGCAGGCCGAATGCCTAGAAATCTGTTGCGGCTTTTTGGGTAATTAACCAAGTTTTACTTGATTTATAAGCGCCTTCGATCCATATCGGTTGAATGAATAAAGTCGATTTATACCCAATTGCCGGTTATGCGAACCCAGACACGCCGAAACCGCGCGCCAATTTCTCACTCGCATCGGATTTCAAACCGGCCGGCGATCAACCGGCGGCAATCGATTTTTTAATGAATGGCATCAATGGCGGCGAACGCGATCAGGTTTTATTGGGCGTAACAGGATCGGGAAAAACATTCACCATCGCCCACGTCATCGCCAAACATCAACGTCCCGCCCTAATTCTTGCGCCAAACAAAACATTGGCCGCGCAATTATACGGCGAGATGAAAGAATTTTTTCCAAACAACGCGGTTGAATATTTCGTATCATATTACGATTATTATCAACCCGAAGCCTATGTGCCGCGTTCCGATACCTATATTGAAAAAGAAGCCACCATCAACGAACAAATAGACCGCATGCGCCATTCGGCAACCCGCAGTTTATTGGAACGGCGCGATGTGATTATCGTCGCATCCGTGTCGTGCATTTACGGCATCGGATCGCTGGAAACTTATGGCAGCATGATTATCCCGATCAAATCGGGGCAAAAAATGGAACGCAACGGATTGTTAAAACGTTTCGTCGATTTGCAATACAAACGCAACGATATTGATTTCAGCCGCGGCACGTTCCGCGTACGCGGGGACAACG
>CAYWJR010000099.1:0-3426 GCA_964458615.1 uncultured Alphaproteobacteria bacterium | reverse complement strand
GAATTGCGACGGCCAAGTATTGGTGATCGACGATGTATTGGGCATGAACAGCGATTTTGTGCCGCGTTTTTCCAAACAATACGCCAATCTGGAAAAAACCATCGCCAGCGCGGCCAGCCAGTACGCCAAAGAAGTACGGGCGCGCAGTTTCCCGGCCATGGAAAATTGTTTCGGCGTGAAATCCAAAACCAACATCAAAAAGACGAAATAATATCATGACCCAATTGGCGCAAATTTCTGGAATTTCAGATTCAAAATTATCGGTTTGCCGCACCGTTTCCGAATTACGCGCACAAATCCAAAATTGGCGCGGCCAAAAATTGCGCATTGGCGTCGTGCCCACCATGGGCGCGCTGCACCCCGGACACCTCAGCCTTGTGGACGCGGCGAAAAAAACTTGCGACCGCGTGATTATGACGATTTTCGTAAACCCGACGCAATTCAACCGCAAAGACGATTTGGAAAAATATCCGCGCCCGATCGAACAGGATTTGGAATTATGCCGGAAATACGGCGTCGATGCCGCATTCGTTCCGGACGCGGCGGAAATTTATCCGAATGGATTTAATGCCAAAATTCACATTGGCGATATTACCGCGCGTTGGGAAGGCGAATTCCGCCCCGGCCATTTTGACGGCGTTGCCACCGTGGTTTGTAAATTGCTGAACATAACATCCCCGGACGAAGCGTTTTTCGGCGAAAAAGATTTCCAGCAACTGGCGTTGATCCGCGCCATGGTTCGGGATTTGAATATTCCGGTGCAAATAACCGGCTGTCCGACGTTACGCGAAAATGACGGGCTTGCGATGTCATCGCGCAATTTGTTGTTGAAACCGGAACATCGCGCGCTGGCACCGGCATTTTACCGTATTTTAAAAACCATGGCGCAAAAAATCCGCGACGGCAAAGATCCCAATGCGGCCGGCGTGGATGCGATGATGGATTTGCGCCAATCCGGTTTTGAAAAAACCGATTATATCGCCGCATGCGATGCGGTTACATTGCACCCGCTTGTTTCATACACCGCTGGTGTAAACGCGCGGATTGTCGGCGCGGCCTGGATTGGCGGCGTGCGGTTGATTGATAATATCGGAATTCACGAATAAATTTTTACCGGAAAAACAACGCGGGGATTACCAAAACTTGGTGTCTTCTTCCCATGGCAAATGGATCCATGTGTCCTGGCTGACTTCGGTGATAAATGTATCGACCAGCGGTTTGCCCTGGGGTTTGGCGTAAACGGTGGCAAAATGCGCACGCGGCAACATTTGGCGGATGGTTTTGGCGGTTGCGCCGGTATCGACCAAATCGTCGATGATCAGCAATTTTTCGCCCGTATGCTGAATGCCTTTTAATATTTCGACTTTATTCGATTGGCTGCGGTCGCTGGAATAACTTTCCAGGCAAACGGTATCGATCAGGCGCACATTCAGAACGCGGGAAATAATCGCCGCTGGGACAAGCCCGCCGCGCGTGATAACGACGATGCCGTCGAACGGGCCGAATTCGGCGACACGCCAAGCCAAAGCGCGGCAATCGCGTTGAATTTCTTCCCACGACACGGGAAATATTTTTTTGGATGTGCTGGATTCAGACATAACGAATCAAAACGCCGCGATACGATTACCGGATATACAAATGTACTTCGTTCACATCCGCCCCGGCATCGCTTTTTGTGGAAATCGATACGCGGCTGGCGGACAGACCCATATCGGTCAAAGACCGCATGACTTGTTCCGCCTGTTTGCGCGCGCTGGATGTTCCCAATGCCTGATAGGCGGGATTGCCGCGGCCGGGCGATACGGCGACCAGATTAAATTGCGCATCCGGACGGCGCGCCAAAGCCTTGCTGAGCGCGGTGTAAACTTCACGTTCGTACGACACATTCGGTTTGTCGAAACGAATCATAACCAGCGGTGCAGAAGCATTATCGGCGATTTCACCGATAACATTCGACTGCACCGCAGAATCAAAAGGGCGGACGGCACTCGGCAAAATCGCGGGAACCGATGCGGATCCGCGGTTAGACAGGCTCATGCCATATAATTCGCCGTTTTTCACGCCCAGCGAAAGGGCGGTTAGATTGCTGCGCTCCGCACTGACGTACGATGTTTGCCGCGCGACATCCTCGCTTAGTTCCTTTAACAGACGTTCGACCATAACGATGGTGCGGTTGATATCGTCTTCCATAATTCGCAATTGGCGGTGATCTTCGTCGACCGCGCCGGAAATACTATAGGCGGTTTTGACCGATTCCAGCATGAAATTGGCGACGGTGGAATTGGCGGCCACCATGGTGGCGACATTGTTCAATTTGCCGACATTTTCATTGACGCGATCCAATTGCGCCTGAGCTTCGTTCCATTGCTGAACCAAAATCGGGTTGCCCGGCGTGGTGCCGACTTGCAAACGCGCGCTGATCGCGCCGACAAGGCCGTGATAACCCTGGCTTTGCATTTCGGTTTCTTGGCGCACCACGCGGAATTTATCGCTGTTGGCTTGGATGTTGGCTTGTAAATTCGCTAATTCATTGCGCATGACTTCGATTTTCATGCCGACTTCGGTGCCGGTCATTGGCCCTGGCGTTGGCGGAATCATGTTGAATTGCGGACCCGCATAAGACGGCGCCATGTAAGGCGTTGTAAATTCGCCAATTCCCGTTCCGGACGATCCGTTGGGCAAATTGTAATATCCGGCGGATGGCGCGGCGGCAGGATTGAAAGACGATGTGTAATCGTTGCCATATTGCTGGTTTTGCGCGGGCTGCCAAGGCGATTGCATGCTGCAAGCGGTAAGCGCAGCGCAGAAACCGAGGCTCGTCAAGAATTTAGTCCAATTTTTTTGAAAATTCATTGTGTTCTCACAAGATTATTTGGCAGAATTATTTAGCAGATGATTTGGCAAAATTGTTTGATAAAAATTCAGTAACAAAATTCGGTAAAATACCGCGATAAAATACCGCGATAACCATCCGCGCAGCCGTTTCCAAAACAAGCCACAGGAATATCGGCGATATTAACCAAACCGCCGCCCGATCACAAGCCCGATCATGGGGTACGGGATTAAAAAAAATGTGGAAATACTATAATTTAGCGGATTTTCGACCATCCCCCGATCCGCGACCAAACATGATTTGGGTACATGATACCGGATCTGCAACGGCCTTGTGTGCGGACAGACAGCATTGAAATAAAACAAAATCCACGCGCCCATAGTTGCAGGGTGGGAAATCCAGTCAATTAGCACTTGCCAAAAACAGGTTTTGTGGGTAATTTCACGCCTCTTTCGAATGCCGGGTTCATTTCTAATGGATTATTTCCAAAGGATTAAATGACTTAACCGGCGGCTTGCACCCGTAGCTCAACTGGATAGAGCATCTGACTACGGATCAGAAGGTTTGAGGTTCGAATCCTCACGGGTGCGCCA
>CAYWJR010000098.1:0-3430 GCA_964458615.1 uncultured Alphaproteobacteria bacterium | reverse complement strand
GGCGATTACCGATTTGCCGCTGACCAGAGATACCGCGCGTTCGGCCGAATTGCCGCCGTAAACAACGATGACTTTTTTGGATTTGTTTTTGTTCATTTTACTTTTCCCCTAACCGTTCGATTTCCCATCTTAATTCAATGCCGCTTTGTTGTAAAACCCGCCGCCGCACTTCTTCGCCCAAATTTTCCAAATCCGCCGCCGAGGCGCCGCCGGTGTTGATTAAAAAATTGGTGTGTTTTTCCGAAACCTGCGCGCCGCCCATTTTCAATCCCCGGCATCCGGCGCGGTCGATCAATTCCCACGCCTTGTGCCCATCCGGGTTGGCGAATGTGGAACCGCCGGTTTTGGATCGCACGGGTTGTGTCGATTCGCGTTTATCGGCGATGTCCTGCATGCGCGCCGCGATTGCGCCGATTTCATCCGGCGTTACACGCAAAACCGCCGATGTAAAAATCCAATCGCGCGGAACGCCGCAATGGCGGTATGTCAAACCCATTTGATCGGGCGTCAATTCATGTAAATTGCCCTGCGCATCGACGGCTGTTGCGGAAATAAGAACGTTTTTAATATCGCTGCCATACGCGCCCGCGTTCATGCGCAATGCGCCGCCAATCGTGCCCGGAATGCCGGATAAAAATTCCAATCCCGACAATGCCGCATCGGCGGCAACGCGCGCCACGTTGATGTCCAACGCCGCCGCGCCCGCGATAATGTTTTTGCCGTCATGGTGGATTTGTGCGAATTCGCGGCCCATGCGGATGACAACGCCGCGCACGCCGCCGTCGCGCACCAAGATATTCGATCCAACGCCGATTACCGTTACCGGCAAACCGGCCGGTTTGTTTTTCAAGAAAAATTGCAAGTCGTCCAAATCGGCGGGTTTGAATAAAATATCCGCCGCGCCCCCAACCTGGAACCAAGTGACTTTGTTTAATGGCGCGTATTCGGTGTATCGTCCGCGCACTGATGGAAGACGGGCAATTAACGGTTCAGCGGATTGGCAATGAGCGGATTTCATAATGTTTTATGCAATTGACGCCGTTGGTGTTGCACCTAGTAAATCCGTCAATTCCTTTGGCAAGGCATAGGCCCAGTTGGTTACATCGCCCGCGCCAAGGCAAATGACGAAATCGCCAGGTTTGGCGATTTTGGCGATGCAGGCGGCCAAATCCTTGCCGCCATCGATGGTCAATACATGATGATGGCCGCGTTCGATCATGCCGGCCGCCAGTGTATCGCGGTTCACGCCGGGGATCGGTTCTTCGCCGGCGGCGTAAACCGGGGCGACGACAACCGTGTCGGCATCGTTGAAACAGGTGCAAAATTCTTCGAACAAATTATTCACGCGCGAATAACGGTGCGGTTGCACAACGGCGATAACGCGCGACGATGTCACGCTGCGCGCGGCCTTTAATACGGCGGCGATTTCGACGGGGTGATGGCCGTAATCGTCGATCACGGTAATGCCGTTGGCGACACCGGTTTTGGTGAAACGCCGCTTGACGCCGGAAAAATTGGCGAATCCGGTTTGCAATATTTTATCGGATATGCCCAATTCCGCGCCGATGCCGATTGCCGACAATGCGTTTTGCACGTTATGTTGCCCGAACATCGGCAAATGCAGCCCGGTTATTTTGCGCGCGCCGCCTTTGACGCGGTCGGACAATACCACATCGAACGTGCTGCCTTTGTTGTCCAGTTTCACATTGATGGCGCGCACATCGGCCTGGGGATTCAATCCGTATGTTATGATGCGGCGGTCGGATACGCGCGGGATCAACGATTGCACGATTGGGTGATCGGTGCACAACATCGCGAATCCGTAAAACGGCACGTTTTGAATAAACGATTCATATGATTTTTGCGCGTTGGCGAATGTGCCGAAATGATCCAAATGTTCGGGATCGATATTGGTGACAACCGCGATTGTGGTCGGCAATTTCACGAACGTGCCGTCGGATTCATCCGCTTCGACCACCATCCATTCGCCGGTGCCAAGCCGCGTATTGCTGCCCAGCGCGTTGATAATGCCGCCATTGATGACGGTGGGATCCAATTTCGCCGATTCCATAATGTGCGCGACCAGCGATGTGGTGGTGGTTTTGCCGTGCGTGCCCGACACCGCGACCGACCATTTAAGGCGCATAATTTCCGCCAGCATTTCGGCGCGGCGCACAACCGGCATCAATTTCGCGCGCGCCGCCATGATTTCCGGATTGTCTTTTTTGATCGCGCTGGAAACGACCACAACGGCCGCGCCATCGATGTTTTCGCCGCGATGGCCGATATGCACGGTGATACCCAGATCGCGCAGGCGTTTGATGTTGTATCCATCCGCCACGTCGCTGCCTTGAACCTTGTATCCCAAATTATGCAATACTTCGGCGATGCCGGACATGCCAATGCCGCCGATACCGATAATATGAAACGTGCCGATGGTGAATGGGATCATGCGCATTTGGGTGTTTCCTGCAGGACTTTGTTTTGTGCCCTGTAAACTACCAAAAATGCCAATGAATCCCAAGCCCAAATCATGTGCGGGATTGGGGATAAACGCTTTATTTATCCCTTTAAAATCGCAATTTTATGATGAAAACCGTTTTGGCCGCTTTGCTGTCGATTCTATGTTAGAAGCTAGAATCGACAGCGGTTAGTATGGATTAAATTGGCTTTGTGATTTTATTTGCCTTGATTTCCGGCTTTGGCGCGCAAAGCCTCGAATCGAGCTGCATCTGCCTCGGCCTCTCTATATTCCGGCGTCGATAGTTTTTGAACACCATCTTTATAGCCATAAGTTTGCGCCAACACACCCAAAAGTGCGGCGCGTTCATCATCGCCGATTACGCCGCGCGGGGTGTCGGCGATTGTTTTAACCAATTGTCCCGGTTGAATAGTATCGATAAATTTCATGCGGGCGCGTGATGCGCTGCCTTCGATTCTTCCGGCCATTATCGAACCGCCTACGGCATGTTGAATTCTTGGATCGACATCCAATTCAAAATAAGGATGCAGGCATCGCGGAATTTGCGATGTAAAACTGACTATTTGCGGCAAAGCATCCTGTAAATTTGTGCCGCCGGTGCGAAGCGCCATATCCGCCGCCAATCCTTGTAGTTCGGCTTTTTGCGCATATGCGTCCAGGCGCTTTCCTTCTGGCGACGCTTGTTTGGTATTATAATCCATGGCTTGGCTAAATGCAGTCAATTGATCCATGCCCATTCGCACTGCGCCATACGCGCCGTTGGTGGTTTGGTGAATAATTTTATTTAATCCAGATAGTGCCAACAACAATTGCGCCTTATCTTCCGCAGACGGTAATTTTTTCTGTAGTTGAGGGAAATCATTTACGGTAACTTTTCTTTCTGCTGCAATTCGAGCCCGGATAGTCTCCATATCTTGCAAAGGCGGCAGATTGATTGCGCCGACCAAC
>CAYWJR010000097.1:0-3516 GCA_964458615.1 uncultured Alphaproteobacteria bacterium | reverse complement strand
AATCAACGCCGCTGCAACGGACACCAATTGTTTCGGGGATACGTCCATGAATTCGATGTCTTGCGGACGGGCGAGCATAAAGTCGCCGCCCTTGCGGCAAGAAATCAAATCGTCGATGAATTCGCCTTTGTCGCTCAATCCGGCGTTGGCCTGCGCGACGGTGTATTTTTCTTCTTGGCTGGCGGACAAATAAACGACTTCGTCGGTGACTTTGCCGTTCACAACTTTGCGGTACGGACTTTCGATGAAACCGTATTGATTGATGCGCGCATACGTCGCCAGCGAGTTGATAAGGCCGATATTCGGGCCTTCCGGCGTTTCAATCGGACAAATGCGTCCGTAATGGGTCGGATGAACGTCGCGGACTTCGAATCCGGCGCGTTCGCGCGTCAAACCGCCGGGGCCCAAGGCCGACAAGCGGCGTTTATGGGTGATTTCCGAAAGTGGATTGGTTTGATCCATGAATTGCGACAATTGCGAGCTGCCGAAAAATTCGCGCACCGACGCGGCGGCCGGTTTGGCGTTGATCAAATCGTTTGGCATCACGGTGTCGATTTCGACACTGCTCATGCGTTCGCGGATCGCGCGTTCCATGCGCAACAATCCGATGCGGTATTGGTTTTCCAGCAATTCGCCGACCGAACGGACACGGCGGTTGCCCAAATTGTCGATGTCGTCGCCCGCGCCGCCCGAATGTTTCAATTCGTGCAACGTTTTCAGGATGGACAAAATATCTTCTTTGCGCAATACGCGAACCGTGTCTTCGGTTTCGTAATTCAAACGCGAATTCATTTTCACGCGGCCAACGGCGGATAAATCGTACCGTTCCAGATCGAAAAACAAACTTTGGAACAACGCGTCGGCGGCTTCCAATGTTGGCGGCTCGCCCGGACGCATGACGCGGTAAATATCCAGCAATGCGTCTTCGCGGTTGAAATTTTTGTCGACCACAATCGTGTTGCGGATGTACGAACCCACATTCACGCCGTCAATCGCCAGCGCCTTGATTTCTTTGATGTTCAATTTGTCGAATTGTTTCAACAAGGCCGATGTGATTTCATCGCCCGCTTCGCACAATACTTCGCCGGTTTCATTGTTGATCATGTCGACGGCGACGTAATATCCGGCCAATTCTTCTTCGGATACCAAGCGGTCTTTCATTCCGTCGGCCAATAATTTTTTGCCCAAACGCGGGGTCATTTTCGCGCCCGCCTCGGCGACGGTTTTGCCGTCGGCCGCGTTGATTAAATCAAACGCCAATTTATGGCCGTGCAAAAATTCCGGGCTGAATTCGGTTTTCCATCCGTCGGACGTACGCTTGAAAGTCATCTTGCCGTAAAACGACGACAAGATTTCTTCTTTTGACATGCCTTGCGCTTCCAAAGGATCCAATTTTTCGCCGACTTTGGATTTTTCCGCGCGGCGCGCCGCTGTTTCCGCGGAATCAAGCGCCATCAACAATGTTGTCGCAGGCAATTTGCGTTTGCGGTCGATGCGGACATACATAATGTCTTTCGCGTCGAATTCGAAATCCAGCCACGATCCGCGATACGGGATAACGCGCGCGTTATACAGGAATTTTCCGGAAATATGGGTTTTGCCCTTGTCGTGATCGAAAAACACGCCAGGCGATCTGTGCATTTGCGACACGATAACGCGTTCGGTGCCGTTGATGATGAACGTGCCGTTCGATGTCATCAATGGCATGTCGCCGAAATAAACGTCTTGTTCTTTGATGTCGCGGATGGAACGCGCGCCGGTGTCGGCGTCAACATCCCAAACAACCAAACGCAATGTTACTTTTAATGGCGCGGCGAATGTCAAACCGCGTTGACGGCATTCGTCGGTGTCGTATTTCGGATCTTCCAATTCGTATTTCACGAATTCCATTTGGCTGATGCCGGAAAAATCGGAAATCGGGAATACCGATTTGAATACCGCGTTCAATCCGGAATCGGTGCGCGCTTCGGCGCGGGTGTAAATTTGCAGGAAATTATCGTACGAGGTTTTTTGCACCTCGATCAAATTCGGCATGGCCGCTACTTCGGCGATGCGGCCATAAGATTTGCGGATTCGTTTACGTTGGGCGAATGATAAAGCCAAATTGGATGCTTTCATTGCGAGCTGCTCCTGTCCTTGCAAATAGGTTATGCGCACATCATGACAATATAGATGCGCGGTTAAACGTTAGGCTGTGACCAAGTGTTCAAAAAAATCGAGGGGAAAATTCGGTTTGGAATTGGAAAAAACTAGATCTATCAAAAGATTACGCATAATATTCCCTCGTACAAAAAACATCTGCGAACGGCGCGGACATACCGCGTCGGGCAAAAGAGGCAATTTTATAGCGGATTTATAATGACTTGGCTAGCGGAATCTTTCCGGTAGTACCGTAATAATATTTCAATATGATACCAAAAATACAGGAAAATATTGAAATAAAATTACAAAATGATGCCGAAACGATTTTTCCTCTACCCTCAAATAACGCCCAAATCCGGCAATTTTTAATGTGATCTGTTGAAAGTGGCGTTATAGGCCATAACCAATTCCTGCACACGAATCAACTCATCGCCGACAATGCCGTTTGTGGCATACAACGCCAATGCCGGATGGGTTGGCGCGAACAAGCATGGTTTTTTGGCAAATTCCAGAACGGTTTCGTTGCCGTTCGGCCCGCCTTTTGGTGTCAGTTCCGCTTTGCCCAAATCGGCCCAGGACACGTGCGCGTGAATGCTATGCATGGATTGATGATTTGCGTGGCCGCCGGTAAAATTCGGCTGGTTGTTTTGTTGCGCGGCATTGCTGCCATCGGCGCGAAATAAATTGACCGCCCTGTTGCCGATGATTTCTTCGGTAACGCGCCATGCCACGTGTGTGCGTGGCGTTGTGATTTGCGTCAAACGATATGACGGCGCGGTAAACAAAACCGTTGAATCGGGACGCAGCGCAAAAAAACGTTCGAAAAAATTGCGTTGCGGCGCGGATATGTAATCACCGCCCAAACGGCTTTGGCGCAATGGCGTGCAGGCGATATGACGCAACATGCTCATTTGTTTTTCATCCCAACTTCCCGATGCGCCGGATTCCAATAAATTATACGCATACAAAACCGGATGGCCGCCTTTGGTTAAAAGGCGCGCAACAACATTGCCTTCGTCGGAAATTTCGACGGCGGCATGATGCAATTGGCGCCAATTCACATGCATATGCATGCCGCGTTGCGTTGCGTGATCGGGAACCATACCGGACGGCGTCGGTTCGTTTTCACCATGATCGCGGAATAGGCGCAAAATATCGATTGGCGTTTCGCCGTTTATTTCCCGCGTCATCGCCCAGGCGCCGCGCGCAACGGCCGAATATCCGGTGCCGTCAGAAACAATAATATCTTGCCGCGCCGGTGGCGAACCCGTGCCCAAAAATGCGGAAATCAAATCCACTTGCGGTTTCAGCGCTATTGCTTTATTCATGTTTTTACCTGCATATTATTTTAAACGGATACAATTTATATCATAA
>CAYWJR010000096.1:0-3576 GCA_964458615.1 uncultured Alphaproteobacteria bacterium | reverse complement strand
AGCGGATCGTTCAGGATCGTGGAATAAGAATCTGTTTTAGGCGCGATGCCCACGGAATTATTTCAACAGCAGGATTAAAAACGCGGTGCCCAGAATTGCGATTCCCATCGCCTGCAAAGGTTTTTCCTGGATATAGTCGATCAATTTTTGTTTCCAGGTATCGATTGCCGCATCGCTGAAAATGCTGGCGGGTGCGCGGCGCGGTTGATCCATATCCAATTCCAAATCTTCGATTCTTTTGGTTATGGATTGCAGTTTGGATTCGATCACAGTCAGGCGTTCATTGACATCGGTCATGGCGGATTACCTTTGGAATAAATGAGGCCACATTAAACCCGACCAAAGGTCAAAAAACAATAGTATTTTATTGCGCCGCAACTCAAATCATACACAGCCCGGCGCAATAATTAAACCGTGTTTGTTATGAAAACAAATGCGCTAAAGCGCCATTAAAATGCGTATTTGCGCGGCGATTTGATCGGCTGCGGCCACGGACGGCGCGGTTGCATCAAACGCGATCCGGTCGCCCAGCCAATGCGCATAACCGCCTGCGATCATATCGGCATGCAACCGGGCATGTTTTGGCGCCACCATGCCGGGTTCGGCAAATATGTAAACCGGTTTTCCAGTCGCGCACGATTCCGCAATCATGGATGTGGAATCGCCCGTTACCGCCACCGCGTCTGCGCATGCCAAAATTCCCGCATACGGATTGTCGCCGCCATCGCGCCAATTATACGCATAATGCGGCACCTTTATCCATTCACTCAAATTGCGCAAAATATTTTGCGGCGTGCGGCGGGAAGTTGAAATCAACAAACTGGCATTTTGTGTTTGCGCGATAAGGTTGATTTTTTGCAAAAAACGAATCGCGGCGCGTTCGTTCAATCCCTTGCCTTTGGAAACGCCGCCAATCAGAACGCCGATTTTTGGCGATGGCAAATTTATGAATTCCAGTTGCCATCGTTGTTTCGCGGCCGCCAGTTTTTCGGCCGTCATGCGGTGCGGGTTGCCCAATGTACGCACAACGCCGGAATGCACGCCCGCAAAATCGTCGTGCGCCGGAATCGCCAGAATATCGAAATCGTTCAGCCGCCAATTGGGATCCATAATTTGCGCGATTTTCGCATTCGGCGCATGTACGCGTTTGATCCATGACGCCACAAAGGCCGCGCGACGCCCGGCTGATATGATCAAATCGGGCCATGGCGGCGCGATTATATCGCGATTGACAACCGCTACACAGTTTTTTGAAAAAATTTGCGCCATATCCAATGCGCAATTTGGCAAATCCGCCAAACGGGAATATTTCATCGCCTTTGCATCGAACGGCATTTTCAATGATTCGACAACCGCCAAGGCCTGATTCGCGGTGCCCGGACGATCGTCCAGCAACAGCCAAATCAAGGGCGTTGCATTCATTGCTTTGCCGCCTTGCGAATCGCGGAAATGGTGGTGCGGCTGGTAATCACTTCGGGATCGGTTTTGATTTCAATCACCGCCAATTTGCCGCTTTGTTTGGCGGCTTCGAATGCGGGCGCGAAATCGGCGGTTTTGTTCACGGCAATGCCGAATGCGCCATATGATTTGGCCAGAGCGGCGAAATCCGGATTGTGCAAATCGGTCGCGATGGCGCGGCCGGGATAATATTTTTCCTGATGCATGCGGATGGTGCCGTACATGCCGTTATTGACAACGCATAAAATCGGTTTCGCGCCATATTGTACGGCGGTTGCGATTTCCTGGCCGGTCATCATAAATCCGCCATCGCCGACAAACCCGACCACAATTTTTGCAGGATTCATCAACGATGCGGCAATCGCCGCCGGAACGCAATATCCCATGGCGCCGTTCGCCGGACCCAATTGAGTCGGATATTGCCGCCATTGATAATAACGGTGCAACCATCCGGCATAATTTCCGGCGTCGTTGGCGATGATGCTGTCTTTTGGCAGGGTTTGATTCAGATATTGCATAACCGGCGTCAAATCCATCGCGGGCGGCGGATCAAACATGGTCGGTTGCAACGCCGATTCATACGCGGCGCGGCATTCGGCCGTCCATGATTGCCATTTGCCAATCAATTTTATGTCGCGCACCGCCGCGCAAAATTCAGGCATCGATGCGACGATACCAACATCGGCGCGGTAAATGTGGTTGATCGCATCGGGATGCGGTTGCACATGAATCAATTTTTGGATCATTTGCGGAATAGAAAACGCGGTGAATTCGCGGCTTGTCACCTCGCCCACCCTGTCGCCGACGGCCAAAATAACATCGGATTGTTTCATGCGCGCGACCAACGCGGGATCGGCGCCGAAATTAATATCGCCGACATAGGATTTTGATTGATTGTCGATCAAATCCTGACGGCGGAACGCAACAGCGACCGGCAAATCGTTGGATTCGGCAAAATGCTGGAAATTTTTAACAGCGTCTTTGTTCCATCCGCCGCCGCCCAAAATTACAAACGGTTTTTGCGCGGTTTTTAACAAATCCGTCATGGCCGATAACGACGATTCGGATATTCCCGCCACGGCAACCGGCGCGGGCGGCGTTGCGGCAACGTTTGTTTCGTCCGATAAAATATTTTCCGGCAATGCGATCACAACCGGGCCGGGCCGCCCAGACACGCACAACGAAAATGCGCGATTCATGATTTCGGGAATTCGTTCAACCGATTCAATTTGGGTTGCGAATTTGGCAATCGCGCCATACATCACGCGGTAATCTATTTCTTGGAATCCTTCGCGCCCAACGACATCGCACCCAACCTGGCCGATCAAAACAATCATCGGCGTTTGATCCTGAAACGCCGTGTGTACGCCGATACTGGCGTTACATGCGCCGGGGCCGCGCGTGACGAAACATACCGCCGGGCGGCCAGTCAATTTCCCGTGCGCTTCGGCCATAAAGGCCGCGCCGGATTCATGACGGCAGGTAATAACTGTAATTTTATCGCGTGCATCATACAATGCGTCCAGCGCGGCGATATAACTTTCGCCGGCAACGCAAAAAACATGGGTCACGCCATGTTGTATCAACATATCGACCAAAACTTGGCCGCCGGTTTTAGACACAGCAAAGGATTTGAAATCGGGTGATGCGGTTTGGTTTTTCATCCCGCCAATAAAGCGGTTTTACCCCAAAAAAACAAGGGATTTCAAAAACCGCTTTATTGTTTTGAATTATCGGCTGCGCACCCGGTTTGCGTAATAAGCCGACAATCCGGCCATATTGCCGCCGGATAAATTATATCCTTCGCATCCGGCCTTTGCGATTGGACCGGCATCTGGGTTATTGCATGGCGCAGCCGCCGCAACCGAAGCCATGGTGATGTAAACCGAACCTATGGCGCGATCCACCGCCGTTTTCACGCGCTCCCTGGATTGTGGCGTGCTTTCCAGCCATACCATTTCCTTGGTTTCGGTCGCGCATGGCACGCGCACAACAGGTTCTGGCGCAACCGGTTGTCTTTCGCCGATTAAATTTTGAATAAAATAATATAATGTTGGGTTGGGCGAATCGGCGTCTTTTGCCGGCGCCAATGTTTCCAGCGCGCGGTTTAAAAATTCC
>CAYWJR010000095.1:0-3839 GCA_964458615.1 uncultured Alphaproteobacteria bacterium | reverse complement strand
TGCGCCTAATCCCGTTCGTCCAGCCAGGTCATTTGAATGGCTTCGAGAATTTTTTCATTGGATTTATTCGGATCGTCCGCAAAATCCGGCAATTCGCGCACCCATTTATGCAAATCGGTAAAACGGATTTGCATAATATCCACGTCCGGATATTTTTCATCCAGAGCAAATACTATATCACGCGTATCGGTCCAACGAAGCGGCTTTGCCATATTAGCTGGCCTTTTTATCCACTTGCATATTGCGGGTGGCGGCAGGCAACGTGACGGTCAAACCGTCCAATTCATCTTTCATGATGATTTGGCAACCCAGGCGCGATGTGTGCGTCAGGCCGAATGCCAGATCGAGCATATCTTCTTCTTCCTCGCTGGCGGATTCCAATCTTTCGTAATCTTGCGGCGCGACCACGCAATGGCAGGTCGAACAAGCCAGCGATCCTTCGCATGCGCCTTCCAAATCAACGCCATTTCTGTGCGCGATTTCCAGAACCGACAGGCCGTTCGGCGCTTCGACTTCTTTGCGGTTGCCGGATTGATCGATAAAAGTCATTTTTGGCATTATTATTCTCCGTTCTTCTTCTTTAAGTTCCTAATTTTACATCGCCAATTTTTCGCCCTTCTAAATTTTGCGCGATGGCGCGGTCCAGCCGCATTTGCGCGAAGGGTAAAAATTCATGCTCCAAAGCCTCGGCCATTTGATTAATTTTCTCGCGTGAGCCGGTTGGCAATAAATCCGCCAATGTTTTAGCAGATTTTTCCAAATTTGCATACTGCGCCGAATCGAGCATTTTTCCGTCTAATTTCAACGCCTCGGCAATGGCATGGAGGAGCCGTTCTGCCTCGATCCGCGCTTCGGCCAACAGGCGTTTTTGCATATCTTCGGCGCCATGGATCATCGAATCGCGCAACATTTGCGCCATTTCGTCTTCGGTGATGCCATAGGTGGGTTTTACCTCGATCCGCTGCGAAACACCGGTGGATTTTTCGGCCGCGCTGACGGTCAATAATCCGTCCGCATCCACGGTGAATGTCACCAAAATCCGCGGCACGCCCGCCGTCATCGGCGGAATACCATGCAATTCGAATTTCGCCAGTGAGCGGCAATCGGCGGCCGATTCACGCTCGCCTTGCAACACATGGATCGCCATCGCGCCCTGGCCGTCTTGATATGTCGTGAATTCCTGCGCCTTTGCGGCGGGAATGGTGGTATTGCGTTCAATCACTTTCGATACCAGTCCGCCATATGTTTCAACGCCCAGCGACAATGGCAAAACGTCCAATAATAAATGATTCGCGCCGATACTTAATGCTTCGGCCTGAATCGCAGCGCCCGTTGCAACAGCGGTGTCGGGATCGATATTATCCAACGGCGCGCGGCCGAAAAATTCACGCAATTTGTTGCGAACCAATGGAACGCGCGTCGATCCGCCGACCAAAACGATTTCCGCAATCGCGGTTTTTTCAATATTGGCGTCAATTAAAACGCGCGTGAAAATATTTATGGTGCGCGATACCAATTTATCGATCAAGGATTCGAATTGCACGCGCGATAAATTCAATTCCAATTCATCGATTTTTCCCTGCCACGCATCGGCGCTGGTTAAATGCTGTTTCGCCTGGCGCGCCGCCATCAACGCGTTTTGCAAATTTTCGCCGGTCAATTTCAATTTCTGTTGCGCGGCCCAATATTCGACGATCATTTTATCAAAATCGTCTCCGCCCAGCGCGGTATCGCCGCCGGTCGCGATAACGCGGAATACGCCGCGTTCCAATTTTAAAATCGACACATCGAACGTGCCGCCGCCCAAATCGTAAATCGCGTAAATGCCTTCGGCGTTCCGGTCAAGACCATAGGCAACCGCCGCCGCCGTGGGTTCGTTCAAAAGACGCAACACATCCATTCCCGCAAGCCGCGCGGCATCGCGCGTTGCGGTGCGCGCCGCATCGTCGAAATGCGCGGGCACGGTGATGACCGCGCGATCGACGCGTTTATTCAATGCCTGCTCGGCCTGGGATTTGGCCAGTTTAAGAATTTCGGCGGAAATTTGTATAGGCGTCAAAGATTGACCCCCGATATTCAAACGGATAATGCCGGTTTGCGCGCGGTCGATAGGATAAGATTCCAACCCTTGCACGGTTTGGATTTGATCCGCGCTTTTGCCCATCAGGCGCTTGATCGAACGGATTACAACGCCGCCATGCGGCGCAGAACCCACGCGGGCAAAACCGCCTTCATCATAAGATACTACGGATGGAATCAATGAATCGCCCGCAGGGTTGCAAATAATTTCCGCGCGGCCGCCATGGGAAAACGCCACCACCGTATTGGTTGTGCCCAAATCGATGCCGATCGCAACGCCTTGTTCGTCCGCATGCGGATCCGGCGTTTGGCCGGGTTCATGGATTTGCAGCAAATGGATCATGCCGCACCATCCAAAACGGCCTGCTGCTTTTCGCGGACGTCTTTTTCTATTTTTTGCATATATTGCAAACGCAACAGCATTTTTTTGGCGGCATCCCAATTTTTAACCGCAATGGATTTGGATAAATCCGGATAAACCGCCGCCATATCCAGGTTGATTTGCCGCAAAAATTGCGCGTACCCATCCAGCGTTGATACTTCAAACGCCTGTTCGCGGCGATCCATCATTTCCACCAACAATTCCTGATCGTGAACGGTGCGTTCGGATTCAATATCGAAATCGGCGCCGCCCGAACGCAGCAAATATGCGGCGCGGGTCAAAGGGTTTTTCAATGCTTGATAGGCCGCGTTCACATCGATCGCGCGGCCTTGCGCGGCCAGTTTTTCTTGCCCCCCCTTGGCCGCGATGCGGTCGGGATGCAATTGGTTTTGCAATTCAATGTAACGGGATTCCAATTGCGCCAAATCGATATCGAATTCAGGCGGCAAATCGAATAATGCGAAAAAATCGCCGTTCACTGTCACTGCTCACCGTCACCGATCAAACATGGAACGATTCGCCGCAACCGCAACGGCCTTTTTCATTCGGGTTCTTGAATGTGAAACCGGATTGCAATTTGTCTTCGACATAATCCATCACGGTGCCCAACAAAAACAAAGTCGCTTTTGGATCGATCAAAACGGTAACGCCCTTGTCTTCGACCAACTCGTCCATGGGATCGCGGGAATCGGCATATTCCAATGTATAAGTCATGCCGGAACATCCGCGCGCCTTAACGCCGATACGAATCCCAACCGAAGGTTTGCCGCGCGCATCCAGCAATTTTTTAACGCGCTCTGCCGCGGCATCGGTGATTTGAATCGCCGCCGCCTTTGGCCTTGCCGCGCGCGCCTTTACCGCAGCTTCGGGCGCTTTGGGCAATTCCTTTGCTTCGGTCGTGCAATCGGTCATTACGCGGCGTCCTGTTTGTTGTTTTTCGCGCGGTAATCGTTGATCGCGGCCTTGATCGCGTCTTCGGCCAAAATCGAGCAGTGAATTTTAACCGGCGGCAACGCCAAATGTTGCGCGATTTGCGAATTTTTGATTTGCTCGGCTTCGTTGATCGATTTGCCTTTGATCCATTCGGTCGCAAGCGAGGATGACGCAATCGCCGAACCGCAACCGAATGTTTTGAATTTGGCATCGGTGATAATTCCGGCGTCGTCCACCTGAATTTGCAATTTCATCACATCGCCGCATGCCGGGGCGCCGACCAATCCGGTGCCGACATTTTTATCGTTCTTATCCAGAGATCCGATATTGCGCGGATTTTCATAATGTTCGATTAATTTTTCGCTATATGCCATTTTGCTTCTCCTATTATTGAATTAAAACGATTTTTGAGGTGCTGAATGCCCGAAGTTATTTTTAACGGTCC
>CAYWJR010000094.1:0-3851 GCA_964458615.1 uncultured Alphaproteobacteria bacterium | reverse complement strand
TGCATCCAAACAATATGTACTAGAAAAACGCAGCGTTGGAGGCGGAGCAATGCCCGCGCCTCTAGCGGTGAAACTTTATCACGATGCGCAGCGCTGTATGTAACTACGCGCTTTCGGCGGTTTTTTCCGCTTCTTTTTTCGCGTCCTTGGCGGCGCGGGAACGTTCGTTCATATCCAGCATCTTTTTGCGCAACCGGATCGATTTCGGCGTGACTTCGACCAATTCATCGTCCTGAATATACGCGATTGCGTCTTCAAGACTCATGATGCGCGGCGGGGTCAGGCGGATCGCCTCGTCCGCGGCTTTGGTGCGGATATTGGTCAATTGCTTGGTTTTGTTCGGAACAACGTCCAAATCGTTATCGCGGCTGTGTTCGCCCACGATCATGCCTTTGTAAATTTTATCGCCAGGGCTGATTAAAATTTCGCCGCGTTCTTCTAAACCCCACAAAGCATATGCAACCGCTTCGCCGTCTTCGCGGGAAATCATAACGCCGTTGGTGCGGCCGCCGATTGGGCCTTTGAACGCGCCGTAACCTTTGAACGACCGGTTCATAATGCCGGTGCCGCGCGTGTCGGTTAAAAATTCGCCGTGGTATCCGATCATGCCGCGCGCGGGGCCGTAAAACGTAATGCGCACTTTGTTGCCGCCGGATGGGCGCATGTCGGTCATTTCCGATTTGCGTTGCGCCATTTTTTCAACCACAACGCCCGAATAATCTTGATCCACGTCGATCATGATTTCTTCGTACGGTTCCAATGTCTCGCCGGTGGTTTCGTCTTTTTGCAACAAAACTTTCGGGCGGGAAATCGACAATTCGAATCCTTCGCGGCGCATGGTTTCGATCAATACGCCCAATTGCAATTCACCCCGTCCAGATACCTGAACGGCGTCGCCGTCATCGGCGTCTTTAACGCGGATGGCGATGTTCGATTCCGCTTCGCGGAACAAACGGTCGCGGATCATGCGCGATGTTACTTTGCTGCCCTCGCGGCCAGCCAATGGGGAATTGTTGACCGAAAACGTCATCGCCAATGTCGGCGGATCGACCGGAATCGCGGCGATGGGCGTTGTGACCGATGTGGCGGCAACGGTATCGGCGACCGTGGTTTTGGTCATCCCGGCGATCATCACGATGTCGCCCGCTTCGGCTTCGTCCACCGAAATGCGCTCGATGCCGCGGAATGTCAGGATTTTGGTGATCCGGCCGGTTTCGACCGCATCGCCGTTCAATTTCATCGATTTCACGTTGTCGTTCACGCGCACTTTGCCGCTGTAAACGCGGCCGGTCAAAATACGGCCCAGGAAATTGTCGGCTTCGATCATCGAAATCAACATCGAAAACGGCGCGTCTTCTTGTACCGTTGGGGTTGGAACATGTTTTAAAATCAAATCGAACAGGGCGGTCAAATCGCGTTGCGTATCGTTCAAATTGGCAACCGCCCATCCGTCGCGCCCGACCGCGTATAATAATGGGAAATCCAATTGTTCATCGGTCGCGTCCAGCGCGGCGAACAAATCGAATACTTCGTGATGAACTTCGTCGATGCGCGCATCGCTGCGGTCGATTTTGTTAATCAAAACAATAGGTTTCAATCCTAACTTCAACGCTTTGCTGACCACGAATTTGGTTTGCGGCATCGCGCCTTCGGCTGCGTCCACCAACACCACCACGCCGTCGACCATGGATAAAATGCGTTCGACTTCGCCGCCGAAATCGCTGTGGCCTGGGGTGTCGACGATATTGATGCGGGTATCTTTCCAAACGATCGATGTCACTTTGGACATGATGGTGATGCCGCGTTCTTTTTCCAAATCGTTCGAATCCATGACGCGTTCGGCGACGTTTTGGGTGTCGCGGAACGTGCCCGATTGGCGCAACATTTGGTCAACCAGCGTGGTTTTGCCGTGGTCGACGTGGGCGATAATGGCGATGTTTCTTAGTTTCATAATTCCGTTCCACAAATTAAAAATGTCATTCTCAGCGGAACGAAGGTCTAAAGCTCTGAATGGCAAAAGACACTTCGCTCGGCTCAGAATGACAAATAGGTTAAGATTGTGCGGGTTTATAGCCGTTTCAGCGCCAAAAGGCAAGAAAATTATCGCGCCTTGGATCGTAATTCCAAAACTTTGGAATTACGACATTTCGGTTTCATACGCTTCGCGCATTGCGGCCAGCAAATTCAGGCTGGTGACGTTGTCTTTGTCCAATGTGCGGCGGTCGGTTTTCGGTTGCCAATCTTTCATTTGCATTTGCGGCAAATCCCAAACTTCGACGGTCAAATGGTCTTCGAACCCGTTGAATTTCGAACGCATCGACGCGCAATACGCGCCCAATTGGCCGATTTCGATCCAATCGCCTTCGGTGACGTCTTCGGGCAACAAAAACGGCCCGCGCATGACATCGACGGTATCGCAAGTAGGGCCGTAAAATTTAAATCCTTTGAATGGCGTTTTATGCTCGCTGCCATTCGCGCGGATCAATTTGACCGGATAACGCATGTTTAAAATTCCGGCGTCGAACAAACTGCCGTAAACGCCGTCATTGATATAAAGATTGTCGCCCTTGCGCAATTCGACGTTGACCAAAACCGATCCGGCTTCGGCAACCAGCGCGCGGCCAGGTTCGCACCGCACCTTGGCATGGGCGGGCAATTTGATGTCTTCGGCCAAACCCGCCTTGATCGCATCCATAAAACGCGACATTGGCGGCGGGGTCATGCCCGGATAAGCGGCCGGGAATCCGCCGCCGACATTCAATACGTCGATTTCAATGCCGGATTTTTGAATGACTTGGGCGGCCAATTTGATGGCGCGGCGATACGCATCCGGGTGCAGACATTGCGAACCCACATGGAAACAAATGCCCACGGTGCGGGCGATTTTATCGGCGGCGATCAACAATTCGACCGTCAAATCAGGATGCGCGCCGAATTTGCCCGATAAATCGTGCATGGCAACGCCCTTTGGCAAAGCCAGACGGATATGCAAGTTCAAATCGGTGGCCGATCCGGTTTCTTCGATGATTTTTTGCAATTCGTCCTTGGAATCCAGGGCGAAATCGCGCACGCCGTAATCGAAATACGCCTTGCGGATGGCATCCCGGCTTTTGATCGGGTGCATGAAATAACATTTGCCGCCGGGCGCGTATTTATCGACCAGCCGGATTTCACTTAGGGACGTTACGTCGAAATGGCGGATGCCGGCATTGTGCAAATAATGCAAAACGGCCGGTTCCGGGTTGCATTTTACCGCATATAAAACATCGCCTGGAAAATTGGATACGAACCAAGAAGCGACTTGTTGCAACGATTGCGGGCGCAAACAATGCACCGGCACGTGCGGGCGAATATCGTCGATCAACGCCTCGACGGTGGCGAAATTCATCATCTGCGGAACAGGGTGCGCGGTAAACCGGGACGCATCGCCGATTTGATAGGGCAGGAAATTGTTCCAGTATTTAAAGTCGTTTCTCATCTCTATTTAAAAATCCAATACAAAACAATGATTTAAATTAAGATATTAGGTAATAAGCCGCCCTTGGCAAACCCACCGCGCATCGCGCAGCAAGAAAAGCCTGTCCGACCCCTTAGCGCTGAAAATAATTCAGCGCGTCAACGGGCCGAGCGAGTGACGGTATCAATGTTGGAGTTGTAAATAGAAAGACTGGCCAAAGCCGCAGCGCAGCAACATACGTTGCAGCACGTTGCGTATTTTTTGAAATTTGGCAGGAACAGATTTTTTCAACCTGTGCCCCAAAACTCCAGAATGTAACTGTCCTTTTTTCATGATCCGTTCCTTTAAAACCTGAGTAAGGAATTACCAACAAAAGGACGTCTACGTCGTTACA
>CAYWJR010000093.1:0-3985 GCA_964458615.1 uncultured Alphaproteobacteria bacterium | reverse complement strand
TTTTATTATGCCTAAATCCGACAATAACAAGCCGCCGATTGAAAAACATGCGCCCATGAGCTGGCCGCCATTGCAGGAAAACACCGCGCATTTGCAAAAACGGCTGCGCGCCGAAAAACGATTCCGCCTGTACGGAAAATCGGCGGTGATTTTATCGGTTGCCGTGTTGATCGGATTGTTATCGATGGTGGTTTGGAACGCGCGCATGGCGCCGTATCAAACCGAATTGGATTTGCCGGTTTTCTTGGATTCGGCGGCAATCGATGTCGATGAAATTTATAAAAAATCCGGAAATTTTTCCGATCTGTCCAAAGGCGATTTACAAGCGCCTGCCGTTGCGGCTTTGCAAAAATTATTGCCCGATGCCAGCGTGCGCGAGGCGCAAAAATTGATCAGCCGCGGCGCGGGGCAAATTATTTGGGGTCATTTACAAAACAACCCGGATGATTTGGGCAAAACGGTCACGTTGCGGATCCCGGCGTCCAGCGATATGGATATGGCGATTAAATATCCCATAGCCGAAGGATCCGAGGACGAATCGCGCCTGGGCGCGGAACAATTGCAGCGCGTTAAATTATTGCAAGACCAAGGAATCGCGCAATTGCATTTCAACAAACGTCTGTTCACCGGATCGGATTCGCGCGAACCGGAATTGGCCGGAATTTTAGGCAGCGTTGTGGGTTCGATTCTGACCATGATCGTCACCATTTTATTCGCGTTGCCGATCGGCGTCGCGGCGGCGATTTATTTAGAAGAATTCGCGCCGAAAAACCGGTTCACCACGATTATCGAAACCAACATCAATAATTTGGCGGCGGTGCCGTCGATCGTATTCGGGCTTTTGGGGCTGGCGATATTTCTTGGATTTTTCGGCATGCCGCGTTCGGCGCCTTTGGTCGGCGGATTGGTTTTGGGATTGATGACCATGCCGGTGATTATTATCGCAACCAGATCGTCGTTAAACGCGGTGCCGCCATCGATCCGCGACGGCGCGCTGGCATTGGGCGCATCGCCGGTGCAAGCGGTGTTCCACCATATCTTGCCGTTGGCGATGCCGGGCATCATGACCGGAACAATCATCGGCATGGCGCGTGCATTGGGCGAAACCGCGCCGTTATTGATGATCGGCATGGTGGCTTTTATCGTGTCGGTGCCGGATGGATTTTTGAACCCATCGTCGGTCTTGCCGGTGCAAATTTTCATCTGGGCGGACAGCCCGGAGCGCGGATTTGTCGAAAAAACCGCCGCAGGAATTTTAGCGCTTTTGACTTTCTTGTTGTTTATGAATGGCTTAGCATTATATTTGCGTCATAAATTTGAAAAGAAATGGTAGTATAGTTGGCGGCATAAGATGCGCCGCAACAGCATTGTATTTATGATTTTTTAGGAGAAGGGTTCAGCATGAACACAACCGCAACGACCGTAACAAGCAACACAAGCAATATTTACGCCCTGCCGGTATCGGAACCGCGCGAGGTAAAAATTTCCGTGCAAAATTTGCGCGTCACATACGGCAACGGCGCGAAATTGGCGTTAAACGGCGTCAGTTTGGATGTGCGGAACAAAGAAGTCACCGCATTGATCGGCCCATCCGGTTGCGGCAAATCCAGTTTCTTGCGCTGCATGAACCGGATGAACGATTTGATCGAAGGATGCGATATTTCCGGCGCGGTGTATTTGGACGGCATCAATATTTATTCCGGCGCCATCGACGTCACGCAATTGCGCGGACGGGTCGGCATGGTGTTTCAAAAAACCGAATCCGTTCCCGAAATCCATTTTCGACAATGTCGCGTATGGCCCGCGTATCCACGGATTGACGCAAAACCGCGACGAATTGCATTCCATCGTCGAACAAAGTTTGATGCGCGCCGGTTTGTGGAAAGAAGTAAAAGACCGTTTGCATGACGGCGGCACCAATTTGTCCGGCGGGCAACAACAACGTTTATGCATCGCCCGCGCGATCGCCATCGACCCCGAAGTGATTTTGATGGACGAACCGTGTTCGGCGCTGGATCCGATTGCTACCGCGAAAATCGAAGAATTGATCGAATCGATCCGCGAAAATTACGCCATCGTGATCGTCACCCATTCGATGCAACAAGCCGCGCGCGTATCGCAACGCACCGCGTTCTTTCATATGGGCGAAATCGTCGAATGCGGCGAAACCGGCCAAATTTTCAACGCCCCGCGCGATACCCGCACCCAAGGGTATATCACCGGCCGGTTCGGATAAGGGATTTTTCGCCGCATGCCGTTAAACCAGGAACAATTGGACGACATATTCAAATTGATCGCGGAAATGGGCGGCCATGCGGAAATGCAACTGGCCGCTGCGCTGCAAATTTTTTCGCGCGGCGATGCGTCTTTGGTGGCCAAGGTGGAATCGGCGGATAAAAAACTGGATGCGTTGGACGTTCAGGTCAACGATTTGTGTTTCGATTATATGATGCGCCACAGCCCCATGGCGGGCGATTTGCGCGCCGTTCTGGCGGCGATTAAAATCAGCCTGCATTTGGAAAGAATCGGCGATTACGCCAAAAACGTCGCCGTGCGCGGATCGACATTGCATACCGGCCGTCTTGCGGCGCCGCATGGCGCGATTGTGCGCATGGGACAGGCGGCGATGCAATCATTGTCCAAAATACTGAACGCGATCGCCAAAAAAGACGCCGCGCTGGCGCAACAAATATGGCTAAGCGATTCCGACATCGACGCGTTTTACACAACCATTTTCGCCGACATCGTGCAAACCACCACCAACCGGCCGATGGATGTGGGCGACGGCACGCATATGTTGTTTATCGCGCGCAATATCGAGCGGATCGGCGACCATATCGGCAATATCGCGGAAATCCTGCATTTCTGGATTACCGGGGCAAGAATCGCCGAATCCCGGCCATATTACGAAGAAACCAGCCGTTACGCCCATGGCGCGGATGCGCCGCTTGACGGCGTGGCCAATGCGAATGTAAATATAAAGCCCGCAACGGTTAAGAAGGTTTCATGAAACAATCTATTTTAGTCGTCGAAGACGATGTCGCGATCGCCACGCTGTTGAAATACAATTTGGAACAAGAAGGTTTTTCCGTTTCCGTCGCCCATAACGGCGAAGAAGCGTTGATCCAAGTCAAAGAACACAAACCCGATTTGATTTTGCTGGATTGGATGTTGCCGTTGATCCCCGGCATCGAAGTGTGCCGCCAATTGCGCCGCGAAAACGAATACCGCACTTTGCCGATCATCATGATCACCGCCAAGGGCGAGGAAACCGATAAATTGCGCGGATTGAATTCCGGCGCCGACGATTATATCACCAAGCCGTTTTCCCCGGCCGAAGTCATCGCGCGCATCCGCGCCGTGATGCGCCGCGCCAACCCGGCCGCCGAGGCGGAAACATTGACGTTCGGCGATATTGTTCTGGACACGACCACGTTCCGCGTCAAACGCGCGGGGCGCGACGTGCATTTGGGGCCGACCGAATTCCGCCTGTTGCGCCATTTCATGGAAAACCCGCAACGCGTATTCAGCCGCGAACAATTGCTGGACGCGGTGTGGGGTCAAAATGTGTATGTCGAAGCGCGCACCGTGGACGTCCACATACGCCGTCTGCGCAAGGCGATCAATATCGACGGCACCGACGATATTATCCGCACCGTGCGTTCGGCCGGATATTCACTGGATCTATCGGACGTCGGCTGAATTTTTTTTCATCAAATAATACAACAAGCCCAAACCCGGCAAGGCCGCGAACGCGGTTGCGATAAAAAACCAGAACCAGCCGATTTGCGCGGCTAAGAACCCCGCGCCAGACGACAATCCAGTGCGCGACGCCGCCATCAGGGACGTTAAAATCGCGTATTGCGACGCGGTATGGCGCAAATTGCACAATCCCGACAGATAGGCCACAAACGCCGCGCCGCCGATCCCGCTGGTAAAATTTTCAATAAAAATCGTCGCGGTCAAAACGGGCAAATTATGCCCC
>CAYWJR010000092.1:0-4369 GCA_964458615.1 uncultured Alphaproteobacteria bacterium | reverse complement strand
CAACCAACGGCACGGTCAATTTTACAACCGGCGATGCGGCGTTTTGCATGACCGATTGCGCCAATTCCGCCGCGCGCGGCGATTCCGCATCGGGCGATTCAAACAACAATTCGTCATGCACTTGCAAAATCATTTTCATATCCAATCCCGCGCCGGCAATCGCGGCGGGAATTTTGTTCATGGCGCGTTTGATAATATCGGCCGCGGTGCCTTGTAACGGTGCGTTGATCGCCTGGCGTTCGCCGAAACCGCGCACCGCGCCGTTGCGGTCGTTGATGCCGGGGATGAAACATTTGCGCCCGAACATGGTTTGCACATATCCGTTTTTGCGGCAAAAATCTTTGTTGAATTCCATGAAATCGCGGATTTGCGGGAAACGTTTGAAATATTGATCGATAAACGCCTTGGCCTCGGTATTGGTGGAACCGATTTGATTGGCAAGGCCGAATGCCGAAATGCCGTATATAATGCCGAAATTGATCGCCTTGGCCTTGCGCCGCGTATCGGAATCGACCGCATCCAGCGGCAGGTGAAATATTTCCGACGCGGTCAGGGTGTGAATATCGACGCCATCGGAAAATGCCTGTTTCAACGCGGGAATGTCGGCCATTTCCGCCAGCAACCTTAATTCGATCTGGCTGTAATCGGCGGAAATCAATTTGTGCCCCGGCGGCGCGATAAACGCGGTGCGGATTTTTTTGCCTTCGGCCGTGCGGATCGGAATATTTTGCAAATTCGGATCGGATGACGACAAACGCCCGGTATTGGTCAGCGCCAAATGAAACGATGTGTGCACGCGCCCGGTTTTGGCGTTGATTTGTTCGACCAATGTGTCGGTATAGGTCGATTTCAATTTCGACAATTGCCGCCAGGTCAGAATTTTTTCGGCGATCACATTTCCGGACGCGGCCAGATCGTCCAACGTTCCGGCATCGGTCGACCAGGCGCCGGTTTTGGTTTTGGTGCCGCCGGGCAATTGCAATTTTTCGAACAATACCTCGCCCAATTGTTTGGGCGACGCCAGATTGAATTCGATCCCGGCCAGGCCGATGATTTCTTTTTCCAATTCCACCAGCCGCGCGGCGAAATCGGCCGACAAATCGCGCAACATGGCGCGGTCGATCAAAACGCCGGTGCTTTCGATTTTGGCGGCGACGGAAACAAGCGGTTTTTCGATGGTTTCGTATAATTCACTGCCGCGTTCCGGCACCAAACGCGGGCGCAAATAATCGTATAAACGCATGGTTATATCGGCGTCTTCGGCGGCGTACGCGCCGGCCTTGTCCACGGGCACCAAATCGAATGTGATGCGCGATTTGCCTTTGCCCGTGACGTCGTCGTATTTGATCGTATCGTGGCCAAGATATAATTTGGCCAATTCATCCATGCCGTGGCCGTGCGCCCCGCCTTCGAGCACATAAGACATAATCATCGTATCGTCGATCGGGGTTATATCGAACCCGTAACGCCACAATATTTGCAAATCGTATTTGATATTATGGCCGATTTTCATAATCGCCGGATCGGCCATGATGTTTTTCAATTTTTCGACAACGGTTTTTATCGGTATTTGTTGAATTTTGGACGCCCCGTCGCCGGTGAAATCCAAACCCTGATCCGGTTTGCGGTGCGCGATTGGAATATAACAGGCGATGCCGGATTTATACGACAATGAAATCCCGACCAAATTGGCCGATACCGCCGATAACGAATCGGTTTCGGTGTCGATTGCCAAAACGCCGAATGGCGGCATGGCCGCCAGCCACGAATCCAATTGCGATTCGGTTTGAATGACGGTGTATTCGGTTTTTTGCGGGGCGGGCGGCGCGGATATATTTTGCCGCGGCGGGGCGGGTAAATTTTCCGCCGGTTTTGAAAATTCCTTGACCGGATTTATCGCGGTATCGCGCGCGGGCGCGGATGAATTGGCGGACGCGTATTTGGCCGCCAGGGTTTTGAATCCCTGATCGGATAAAAATCCGTGCAATTTTTCCCGGTCGATCGGTTTGGCGATCAAATCGGCGATCGGCATCGGCAACGGCACATCGTCTTTTAATGTTACCAGCAATTTCGACACGCGCGCATCGTCCGCATTGTTGATCAACGAATCGCGGCGTTTGGGTTGTTTAATTTCCCCGGCGCGCGCCAATAATTGTTCCAGCGTGCCATATTGATTGATCAATTCGGCCGCCGTTTTAACGCCGATTCCCGGCACGCCCGGCACGTTGTCGGTCGAATCCCCGGCCAACGATTGCACATCGATTACTTTGTCCGGCGTTACGCCGAATTTTTCCAATACTTCGGCCGCGCCGATGGGTTTGTTTTTAATCGGATCGTACAAACCCACATTCCCGCCGATCAATTGCATCATGTCTTTATCGCCCGTCACGATGGTGACGGCGAATCCGGCCTGGGATGCGGATTTGGCATAAGACGCGATTAAATCGTCGGCTTCGTAATTTTGCATGTCAATGGCGGGCACGTTGCATGCCCGCGTCGCGTCGCGCACGATTTCAAATTGCGGAATCAAATCGTCGGGCGGCGGCGGACGGTGCGCTTTGTATTCCGGATAAATATCCTGGCGGAACGTTTTGCGGGCGGCATCGAAAATGACCGCGACATAATCCAAATCTCGGTCGGATTCCGCCCGTTCCAGCAATTTCAGCAGCATGTTGGTAAAACCATATACCGCGCCGATCGGCGTTCCATCGGGGCGCGTCAATGGCAGCAAGGCGTGAAAGGCGCGGAAAATAAATCCCGAACCGTCGATCAGATATAAATGTTTTGGTTTTTTTTGTTCCACAATTGCCGGATCAATGCGCGCCGTGATCGTGCGCGGCGTCTGGCGATAAAATATATTTTTTTCCGCAATATGGGCAATCGATATGATCGTTCGCGCCCATGTTTAAAAACACGCGCGGATGGCCCAATGCGCCGCCGCCGTCGCAATGCAATTTGCGCGATTTGATAACGATCGTTTCAGGCGGATGGCGCAGCGGCACAGGATTTAAATTTTTATGGTCGGACATGATGGGTTGATTCGAACGGTTGATTCTTGCAAAATGCATCGATGTTTAAATACGATACAGGCAGCCGAAATACTAGCCGTCTTTGCGGAACTTGCAAGCATTTCCTTGGACTTATGCTATTGCTGCTGTTAACCGCTTGCGCCAATTATATTCCTTACAAACCGATGCCGGACACCATGGGTACGATTACCGAAACGCATTTTATTGCCCCCGACCAGACACGATTGAAATTACGCCGTTTTACCGCGCCCGCCCAAAAATCGATCATCGTCGCGGTGCATGGATTTAACGATTACGGCAACGCATTCGCCCCGCCGGCGCAATTTTTAAACCGCAACGGCATTTCGTTGATCGCGTACGACCAACGCGGATTCGGCGAATCCAAAAACGGCGGCCATTGGCCTGGGGCTGGAATTTTGGCACAGGATTTGCGCGATTTGGTTTTAACCCTGCGCCGCGATCATCCGGCGGTTCCGATTTATATCATGGGCGACAGCATGGGCGGGGGCGTCAGTATTTTGGCGGCGACCGCGGATCGATTGCCGATCAGCGGCATGATTTTGATAGCGCCCGCGGTGTGGGGGCGGCAAACCATGAATCCATTACAAGTCATGGCGTTGTGGTTTTCGGCGCATACCATGCCCTGGCTGTCATTAAGCGGCAAGCATTTGAATATATATCCGTCAGACAATACCGATATGTTGCGCGCCCTTGCAGCCGATCCGTTGGTGCAAAAAGAATCGCGCACCGATAAATTATACGGCATGGCGGATTTGATGGATTCGGCGTTGGACGCATCCGCGCGCATCGATACGCCGACATTGATATTATACGGCGCGCATGACGATATTATTCCAAAACCAGCGTTGCGCGCGATGGTTAAAAATTTACCCCAAACCGATGCATGGCAATTTGTGTGGTATGACAACGGATACCATATGTTGTTGCGCGATTTGCAGGCGGAAAAGGTAACGCGCGACATCGCCGCCTGGATCGGCGGCGCGGGGCAGATAAAATCGCCCCAGGGCCGGGTTTTCAACCGTCAAAACCAGGATCAAATACCGTTATTTTAAGCCCCTGTTGCGGCGATTTTTTTTGTGGTATAAGTTTTCACGTTTGAAAATTGGACCCGTAGCTCAGCTGGATAGAGCGTTGCCCTCCGAAGGCAAAGGCCGGACGTTCGAATCGTCTCGGGTCCGCCATTTAATTGTATCAGTGATTCGAACGTTTTTTGTATGTGCTCGCCATGCTCGCGGGCGAATCGTCTCGGGTCCGCCATTTAATTGTATCAGTGATTCGAACGTTTTGTATATATGCTCGCCATGCTCGCGGGCGAATCG
>CAYWJR010000091.1:0-4370 GCA_964458615.1 uncultured Alphaproteobacteria bacterium | reverse complement strand
AGCCCGGGTGGTAGTATATACAGAAAATGGAAACTATGCGCCGTGGTCTTATGTTCGTTTTGTCTTCGCCCAGCGGGGCGGGAAAGACCACAATCTCGCGCCGCCTTTTGCAGCGCGATTCCAATATTAAATTATCGGTTTCCGTCACCACACGCCCGAAACGCCCCGGCGAAACCGAAGGCATAGATTATATTTTTCTGGATAACACCGAATTCAATTTGCGCCTGAACCGCGGCGAATTGTTGGAACACGCCAAAGTGTTCAATCATTATTACGGCACGCCGCGCGCGCCGGTCGAAGACGCCCTGTCGAAAGGCCAGGACATTTTATTCGACATCGATTGGCAAGGTACGCAGCAATTGGCTGAAAGCGCGCGCCAGGATTTGGTCAGTGTTTTTATTCTGCCGCCATCGACCGCCGAATTGGAACGGCGTTTGATCGCAAGAGCGCAAGATTCGGCGGATGTCGTTGCATTCCGGATGAACAAAGCCGCCGATGAAATGAGCCATTGGAGCGAATACGATTACATCATCGTCAATACCGATTTAGACAAAAGCGTTTTGGCCGTTGAAAAAATCCTGCATGCCGAACGGTTGCGCCGGGATCGTCAACTGGGTTTATCCGATTTCGTAAAACGGTTGCGCCAAGGCCAATAAATTTAATCGGCCAATTTCCCAAAATCCATAATATCCAAATCTTCGGCGCGTGCCGTTGGATCGATGCCGCGCGCGGCCAATTGCGATTCGGCATCCGGCCATATTTGTTTCATGGCCACGCGCAACATTTTCCGCCGCTGCCCGAATGCGGCTTTGGTAATCCGTTCCAGATGCGCAATGTCGGCTGGAAATAGCGGTTTTGCTCGCGGCGTTATGCGCACAACGGTCGATTCCACCTTGGGCGGCGGGGTGAATGCCTGTGGCGGCAAATGCAACAGCGGTTTGGCATCGCACAGCCACTGCGTTAAAATACTGACACGGCCGTAATCCTTGGTTCCGGGTTCGGCGTAAATCCGTTCGGCCACTTCGCGTTGGAACATCAATACCATATCGATGATGCATCCCGGCGTTGAATATATTTCATGCAACCATTGCACCAATAAAACCGTGGAAATATTGTACGGCAAATTGGCCACGATTTTAACCGGTTGGCCGACGGCGGCCATGGATATTTCCAAAGCGTCTTGATTGTAAACCGACAATGTCGATGGCGTGTGCATGGCGATTTGGCGCAACGCCTCGATGCAACGGTGATCTTTTTCAACTGCCATTACATTATTGGCGCCTTCTAAAAACAATGCGCGGGTAAGGCCGCCTGGGCCGGGGCCGATTTCAACGATTGGACATTGATCCAACGGCGCGGCCATGCGGGCAATTTTGCGCGTTACATTTAAATCCAGTAAAAAATGCTGACCCAAGGATTTTTCCGCGCGCAATCCGAATTGCGAAATCGTATCCCGCAATGGCGGCAATGAATCGATAGTTTTTGTTTCCGCTGATTTAACCATGACGATCCGCCATTTCCGCCGAGGTTCGGATTGCGGCGATCAAACTGTCGGCACGCGCGATGCCTTTGCCCGCTATGTCGATTGCGGTGCCGTGATCCGGCGATGTGCGGATAATATCCAAACCAAGGGTAATGTTTACCGTATTCCAAAAATCGATGGTTTTAACGGGGATTAACGCCTGATCATGATAGGCGCAAATGGCCGCATCGTAACTTTGCCGCGCTTGCGCGAAAAACATCGTATCAGCCGAAAGAGGCGGGGTAACGTTCATTCCCATATTGCGCATGGCGGCAATGGCGGGGGTGTAGATTTTTATTTCTTCATTGCCAATTTGGCCGTCTTCGCCGGCATGCGGATTCAATCCAGCAATCGCCAGGCGCGGATTGGCGATGCCAAAATATTTCTTAAGATTCTGATTAACAATATCGCAAATTTCAACGATCGTTTGGGGTGTGATTTTTCCGGCAACCGCGCTGATCGGCTGGTGCACCGTTAACGGCACGACGCGCAATTCGGAATTGGCCAACATCATCACCGGTTTTTTCCCCCCGCATAAATGCGATAAAAATTCGGTATGGCCGGGATATTGAAATCCGCCATTGGCCATCGACGATTTGTGGATAGGGTTCGTTACAATCGCCCGCGCTACGCCATTGTGGCACAACTCAACGCCCAAACGGATGGATTCTGAGATAGCCGGAGCCAGTTGGGAATTCAATTTTCCAGCCAACGCCGAATCCGGCAGGCGAACCGGCAATACGGGCAGGGCGGTTGAAAAAACATCGGGCGCTATACCGGCGGAATCGATGGAACGTATAGGAATATCCAACCCTATTTTTTCAGCCAATTTTTGTAAATACGCGGGATCTTGATGCGCGACAAAGCAATATTTCTTGTCACCACGCAACGCCTGCCAGGCGCGCAAGGTGATTTCGGGGCCAACGCCCGCGACTTCACCCAATGTTACAAATATCGGTTTGGCGGGATTGGGCATGTTAATTGCGTAAATCGACCAACGCAACGCTGCGCAAATCGCGCAGATATTTGCGCGCCGAACTTTCCAATTTCTTTTGGCGCAACCGGTCGGCGATGGCGTTGCGGTTTATTTCCGGCGTTTCGGCGGAATTTGGGGTGCGTATTTCGCGCAAGAATAAAATAGCGAATCCTTCGGCGACGCGAATCGGGCGCGTGACTTGATTGGCGTTCATTTTGGCCAGTTTCATGTCGGCGGCTTCGGGCAATTGGCCGCGTTTCACCCAACCCAAATCGCCGCCTTCGGTTGCCGATTGGCTTTGGGAAAATTGCCTTGCCAATTCGTCAAATGCGGCGCCTTGCAATATTTTTTGCACCAAATCGTCGGCGGTTTTTTTAATCGATTCTTCGTCTTTGGGATCGTCGACCGCCAAAAATATTTCGGCCACATGATATTCGGGCGATGCGGTCGCGGATTTGATTTTGTCGAATTCGGCGCCGATTTCATCTTCGGTTACAATGGCAACGGTTGCGAATTTTTGGCGGACTACTTTTGTCCAGCTGATGGTGGCCTTTAATTGTTCCAGCAAAGAATCGTAATTGCCGCCTTTTTCGGCGATGTGATTTTCAAACTGTTCGATTGGGATGTTGTTTTGCGCCGCAAGCCGGGCAACAGCGCCCATAATTTCGGCTTCGTTAGCCATCAAATTCATGCGCCTCGCTTCTTGGATTTGCAATCGTTCGTCGATCAGGCTGCGTAAAATTTGCGGGTAAATTTTCTTGCGGTCGTCCGGGGTCAATTCGCGGTCGGCGGATAATGACATCAATGAAATGCGTTGTTCGACATCGAGGCGCGACACAACTTCGTCATTCACCAGGGCGGCAATTTCCATTGTCTGAGCCGAAGCAGAAGCGGTGAGTAAAAATAAACTTAGGATAAATGATAAAATAAAACGCATAAATTGCTGCCTTGGTTATTGTGGTAATAAGGTTCCGGTATAGCTGGAACGGCGCGGGGTGAAATAATCCTGTTGGATTTCGCCGCCCAGATGTTTTAAATCAACCCGGAACAAAACGGAAGTCCCAGGTTTGTTTTCGCTGTCGGTTACGAATTCCCGTTCAATCGCCAATCCCATGGAAATGCATTCGTTACTGTATGTAACGCCCGAACCCCATTCGCGGGTGGAATGGTTGGAATTAATATCGCTCAGAATTCTGCCCGATAAATTCCAGTTTTCGGCGACTTGCCAGGATGCGCGCGCGCCCACTTGTTCCCGGTCGCTGAATTCGCTGTTGCCGACCAATCGATCCAAAAAGATGTAATCCAATCCCAACGTCAATGGACCCTGGTGCGTTACGGCCGAAAATTCGCTGCGCCTGAATGCGGGTTCTTCGGCATCGATGCGGAATCTGTAAATCAAATCCAATTTTTGGCTTGGGTTGATTTCCACCTTGCCGACCACGTCGGAAAAATTGTCTTTCAACCCGCTGCCTTCGGCATAGGTGCTGTCTTCGCGTGGGCGCCAACTTTGGCCGATGAATATTTTTCCGCCCCGGCTGTCATCGTCGAACAATCCCATGTTAACGCCGTAATCAATGCGGTGTCCGCCGGCGATCCGGTCATATCCTGGAAAACGTTTCAACGAAAACAAATTGCTTTCGTCGAATTCGAATGCTTGGCTGTCTTCGTTCGGAATTTTTACGTTCCGGCCGACATTTGGCGCGGCGACAAACGACACGATCGGTTCGACATATTTCGTCAGCCTGGATTGGTTGTTGATTTCAACAGTTCCGGCCAGCGGATACCGCCAGCTAAGCGCGGCTTGAGGCACCGCGCGCCCAACCCACCCATCGTCGGTTTCCATGCCTGGGGTGGATGGATCGTCGTAATCGT
>CAYWJR010000090.1:3964-4468 GCA_964458615.1 uncultured Alphaproteobacteria bacterium | reverse complement strand
AGCCTGCGGATTAATGTCGTAAAACGCCAGCGCGAATTCGTTTTCAAAAACTTTTTTGCACGGAATATCGCCGCGCAGTATTTTCGCGAAAATATTGTTTTTATCGTATGCCATAATGCAACCTCGGTCTTTGTTTAAATATATTGTTACAGCCGCTTGATCGATTTTTTTAAAATATCCGCCATATCGCCGATGGCGCGGGCGGGCAGTTTCGGCAAATATTGCGCCAATAAATTGATAAATTCAACCGCATGTTCGTCCAATCCGGCGGCGTTCAATACGGGTTGCGGATTGGACAGGCGCGCGGCCGCTTTTAGATCTTCTAATTCAAAGCGCGACAATTCCAATTCCCGTTCGATTTGAAAAATTAAAACCGGCGACGGGATGCCATCGAACCCCGATTGAATCGCGGTCAGCCGTGCGGGATCGATTTTCAATTTTCTGGCCAAATCGTCATGCGGCATTTTTCGCGATTCGCGCAAATCGGCCAATTGCGGTTTTTTA
>CAYWJR010000090.1:3699-3954 GCA_964458615.1 uncultured Alphaproteobacteria bacterium | reverse complement strand
CAATTTGGCGCCGAACGGGGTCATTTTCCGCCCCCGTTTCAACAAAACATAAAACGCGCCCGATCCGCCATGGCGCGGTTGCGCCGATGAAAACGACAATATCGCCGGGCGAATTGCCGCGCCGTTCAGCCAGCGCGGCAAATTTTCCCGCAAAACGCCGGTTTTTTCAAAATCGCTGTCGGCGCGCCGGGCGCCGCCCTTGCCCGTTATGATCAGAACGCACCGCGATCCGGACGCCGATTCGCGCGCGATAAA
>CAYWJR010000090.1:0-3689 GCA_964458615.1 uncultured Alphaproteobacteria bacterium | reverse complement strand
TTCAACGCCGTATGCGCACGGTCTTGGGTCAGGCCATGCAAATCCAATGTGGCATCGATTGCCATATGGCCGCGCCGGAATTTTTCAAAATTGGAACTATCGACGCCCTGATTTTTTCCCAACTGCAATTCGTCCAATTGCGGCAAAGATTTTTTTAACTGTATGGGCGGTTTTTTTTGCCCAATCGCATCGGCTGGCGCATCCGCCCCACCGGATTCGTCATCCAGCAATCCGGCCATTGTTTCGCCAGCCGTTGTTTCGCCAGTCATGTTTTCAATTGCCGCATTTGCCGCCGCCGATTCGCGGCCTGCGCGCGCGCCGCCGCCTGACACGCCCTTTCGTACGCCTTGGCCTTGCATGGTTTGGCGGAATAAATCCATGTCGTTGGGCATTGTGGGCGGGGGCGGTTTTTTATTCATCGCCCGGTCAGCGCGATGTCACGGCGACGGGCGGGCGCGGCAAAATCGCGTATAATTTTCCGCGGCCGCGCATTTGCCCGGCGTAATATTTAGCGTCTTTACCGGCGCCAAAAAAATAATCGGCGCGGATCGTGCCTTTGATCGCGCTGCCGGTGTCGAATGCGTAAACCATTTTTTGAATGGCCGGTTTTTGCGGATCGGGATGATCGACATCGATCCAAAGCGGTATTCCAAGCGGGTAAAACGACCGGTCGACGGCAATCGACCGTTCCGGCACCAACGGAATGCCAAGCGCGCCGATTGGCCCTGTATTATCGGCGGTTAAATCGCCGATATTGCGAAAGAAAATATAAGACGGGTTGGTTTGCATGATTTCCGCCGCCTGTTGCGGATTGGCGCGCAGATAATTTTCAATCGCGTCCATATCGATTTTATCGGACGGCAACAGTTTGCGTTCGCCGAATGTTTTGCCGATCGAATAATACGGGTGTTTGTTTTTTCCGGCGAAACCGACGCGGATAACGCGGCCATCGTCCAAACGAACCCGCCCCGACCCCTGGACATGCAAGGTGAATATCGAAACCGGATCGTCGATCCACAATAATTCCAAATTGCGGTTCGACAATGCGCCGGCGTCTATTTGCGCGCGGGTCAATTTCAAATGCTGATCGTCCGGCATGCGGTATAATGGATACCGGTATTTATCGCTGCGTCGGTACGAACCGTTCAATTCGGCTTCGTAATATCCGGTGATCAATCCGGTGTCCTTGCCGAAATCCAAAATCGGCATGGATTCGAAATTTTGTTCCAGAAAATACGCGGCCGCCGCCGGGGATTGCACATCACGCGCATTTTCGCAAATGCGGCGCCAATTGTCGGCGGTCAAGCGGTCGCGGTATAAATTTTCCAAATACGTTTGTTGCGGTTCCGCCTTGATCAATTTCGGGCAAGCCAGCCGCAATGTTTCCACCGCCGCCAGATGATTTTCCTGATGCCAGCCGGGCAAGGCCGCGATCGAAGACGGTTTGCGGTTATCCGTGTTTGGGCGCGCCGATGGCGGCGTATCGCCGGGTTCCAGCAAAACTTGGGACACTGTGGAACATCCCGATAAGGCCAGAATCATTGCGCCGCAAATCATGGCGTTACGGATGAAATTGCGGGAATGCGGCATGGGATTTATCCTATCAAGATTCGGCGGTTTGCGTTTCGTTCAAAAACCAATTGCTGGTTTGCGCGCGCAAATTGCGGCGGAATGTCCATATATCGGTAATATCGTAAATCCGGTCGGGATCGCCGTCGGTGATTTTGCCGTCCGCGTCGCGCGTTGCGGTGATTTGTTCGGATTTGAACGTAACGGTCAAATACACATCGTCGCCGTCGATTTTGGCCGATGTAATATCCGGATCGCGCAGCCGCACCACGGTGGTTTCCATTTTATGCCCGGCCGATTTGCGCGCCGCAACCGATGCGGCGAAATCTTTGTATAATTTTGGATCCAGCAGCGATTGCAGCGTGGTCAGATCGCCGTTTGCGAACGCCTGCACGATCATTTCAAAAGCGATGCGCGATCCGCGCAGGAAATGGCCTTCGGAAAAATTCGGGTCCATGGATTTGACCCGCGCCAAATTGCCCGCCAGCGTATTCAAAGAATGAGGATCCCCGGCGCCCGGCCAAGCGTCGGCGGTTTTTTCCGCCCGGACAACAACCGGCGATGGCCGCACGGATGCAGGATCGGCAGGACGCGGCGGTTTGCGTTCGGTTCCCGTTCTGGTGCCAAGCACCTGGTACAGGCGGAACAAGACGAATAATGTAATAATGAAGAAAATCAGAATATCCATGATGCAGGCATTTTAGGGCAGCAATGGCAAAAAAACAAATCCTGTTTTCGCTTGATTTTTATCCGCAGCGCGCCTAGTTAGGGAAATCTTATGCAACACGAGGTACCCATGGCCGACCAATCCAACCAGACGATCACGATCAACGCCCAATATGTCAAGGATCTGTCCTTGAAAAACCTGAATGCGCCGAAATCGCTGATGAATTTGACCGAGCCGCCGCAGGTCAATATCGCCGTCGACGTCAAGGCGAATAAATTTTCCGACGAAGTATACGAAGTCGCGCTGGCAATCAAAGCCGATGCAAAAAGCAAAGATATGGCTTGTTTCACCGCCGAAGTGGTTTATGCCGGCCTTGTCACCATCAAGGGCATCGCCGCCGATCAATTGCAAAGCGTGCTTTTGGTCGAATGCCCGCGTTTGTTGTTCCCATTTGCGCGCAGCATCGTGGCCGACATCACCCGCGAAGGCGGTTATGCCCCATTGCTGGTGCATCCGATCGATTTCTTGGGATTGTACAAACAACAATTGGCCAGCGGTACGATCGGCACTGGTCCCGGTGCGCCAAGCGCGCCAGGCGCAGCCCCAATGGCGGCGGCAGGCGGCATGAAAACCGGCGGACTGAAACCGCCGAACTAATCGGCCGCGATTTGCAAATCAATTAAGACCCGCTGCCCCACAGCGGGTTTTTTATTTGCCGCAACATATCGGCGTGTGATTCCAATTCCGCATCGTTCGGCGCGTGCGGACGCGGGGCGCGGAATTGCCGTACCGCCGTATCGCCGCCGCCACCCGCTGCCGCCGAGGCCAAAAGACCCAAATCGGCCTGACGTCCGCCGATCAATTCCAAATATACCTGCGCCAACAAATTCGAATCGAGCAACGCGCCGTGCAAAGTGCGTCCCGATAAATCGACATTGAACCGTTTGCAAAGCGCGTCCAGGCTGGCGGGGGCGCCGGGGAATTTTTGCCGCGCCATTTTCAATGTATCGATCACGCGCGCCATCGAAATTGCGGCAAATCCCAGATCCTTGATATGGTGATTGACGAATTTCATATCGAAATCGGCGTTATGGATCACCAAAGTCGAATCGCCGATAAAATCCATAAAATCGCCGCAGATTTCGGCGAACACGGGTTTATCGCGCAAAAATTCCGACGATAAACCGTGCACCGCCTGCGCGCCGGGCGGCATGTCGCGTTCGGGATTGATATATTGATGATAATGACGGCCGGTTGGAATATGATTGATCAGTTCCACGGCGCCAATTTCAACGACCCGGTCGCCGGAAAAAGGATCTAGCCCGGTTGTTTCGGTATCAAGAATAATTTCGCGTTTCATGGATAAATTGTAGTTTGTGACAATCAAGCTGTATAGCGAAAAATCGCCATTTACGCGCCGCGCAGGCGGCGAATAATTTTTTTCCATTGATAC
>CAYWJR010000089.1:0-4605 GCA_964458615.1 uncultured Alphaproteobacteria bacterium | reverse complement strand
TTCGACCATTTATTGTGCCTGTTCCCGTTCGAGCCGGCTTATTTCGAACGCGAAGGCATGGCGGCGACATTCATCGGCCATCCGGTTGCGGATTCGGATTTGGGCGATGGAAACGGCACGAAATTTCGCGCGGCGCATAATATCGATGCTAGATCGCCGATTTTATGCCTGCTGCCCGGCAGCCGCCGAGGCGAGGTTGCGCGGTTGCTTCCTTTATTTCTGCAATGTTACCGTGAATTGAAATCGCATCATAAAAATTTGCGCGCGGTCATTCCGGCGGTTCCGCATTTAATCGATACAGTGCGCGCCATGGCGGATGCCGATATTATCGTCACATCCGACCACGCCGCAAAAAAAGATATTTTTGCCGCCAGCACAGCCGCGCTTGCGGCATCGGGCACGGTGTCGTTGGAGTTGGCCAAGGCACGATTGCCCGCCGTGATCGCTTACCGGGTCAATTTTCTGAGCGCATTGATCGCAAGAATGCTGGTAAAATTAAAATATTTTACCCTGACCAATATTTTATTGGACAGGCGCGCCGTGCCGGAATTTTTTGGCCGCAATGCCAGTGTTGAAAATCTGACCGAATCGTTGCAACCATTGTTGACCGACGATACGGCTATCGCCGCGCAAAAATCCGCCGCGGTTCAAGCAATTGCGATGGTGACGCCAAATGACGGGCAAAGCCCGTCGCAAATCGCGGCAAAAACGATATTGAGCTGTTTGGATTAACCTAACTTAATGCCTGCGCGGCGGTGATAATAATCGTCGCGATGGTCAAAAAGCTGATGGTAAAAGCGGATTGATAACGGATCATCGTTACCTTGATCGCCTTTAACAACGTCGCTTTGTTATCGTTCGACGCATGGCGGCACAAACGGCGGATCGCATGGCCAGCGGCTTCGCGTTCGACGCGCGGAAGATAGCTGCTTTTCCATGATTTTTTGGCACGTGGAAGATGTGTGACTTTTTCGCTCATCTTATTACCCTCGGCTTACCTAGCTTTTTTTCAGTTTACCGCAAAATTGGTCAATTAATTATTAAGATGCCTGGATTTCTGATGCCTAGATGCCTGGTTTTTCAGGGCATTTAGGCATCTTGGAATCCAAATATCTATCTTTTATCGATTGGCGTAAACGACCGTTTCGTGGCGCCGGTATATAATTGGCGCGGACGGGCGATCCGGAATTCCGGATCTTCGATCATTTCTTTCCATTGTGCGATCCAGCCTGCGGTGCGCGCCAAAGCGAACAAAACCGTAAACATGCTGGTTGGGAAACCCATCGCCTTTAATATGATACCAGAATAAAAGTCGACATTGGGGTACAATTTTTTGGAAATGAAATAATCGTCTTGCAACGCGATTCTTTCTAATTCCATGGCCAAGTCAAGCAATGGGTCGTTGATGCCCAATTCACCCAATACTTCGTGGCATGTTTTGCGCATAACCGTGGCGCGCGGATCGTGGTTTTTATAAACGCGGTGGCCGAAACCCATCAAACGAATGCCGTCTTCTTTGTTTTTCACGCGTTTCACGTAATCGGCGACTTTGTCTTTGCTGCCGATTTGGTGCAACATTTCCAAAACCGCTTCGTTCGCGCCGCCATGGGCAGGGCCCCATAACGATGCGATGCCGGCGGCGATGCAGGCAAACGGATTCGCGCCCGATGAACCGGCGCTGCGTACCGTGGACGTGGATGCGTTTTGTTCGTGATCGGCGTGCAGAATCAAAATGCGATCCATGGCGCGCGATAAAATCGGATTGACCTTGTATTCTTCGGCCGGAACCGCAAAACACATGCGCAAAAAATTGCCCGAATAATCCAAATCGTTTTTCGGATAAATGAACGGTTGGCCGATGGAATATTTGTATGTCATCGCCGCCAATGTCGGCATTTTCGCGATCAATCGGTGCGATGCGATTTCGCGCTGTTCTTCGACGCGAATATCCAAACTGTCGTGATAAAACGCGGATAACGCGCCGACAACGCCGCACATAACCGCCATCGGATGCGCGTCGCGGCGGAAACCGCGATAAAACAAAGTCAATTGTTCATGCACCATGGTGTGATGGGTGATCGAATATTCGAAATCGGCATGTTGCTTTTTGTTCGGCAATTCGCCGTGTAACAATAAATATGCGGTTTCCAGGAAACTGCTTTTTTCCGCCAATTCGTCGATCGGATAACCGCGGTGCAACAGCACGCCCTGATCGCCGTCGATGAATGTGATTTTCGATTCGCACGATGCGGTCGATGTGAAACTTGGATCGTATGTGAAATGGCCGGTTTCGCCGTAAAATTTGCGAACGTCCACAACGCTGGGCCCCATGGTTCCATGCAGAATGGGCAAATTGTAATCTTTGCCCGTCAATGGATCGCGCAAAGTTGCGGTTTGTTTATTGGCGGGATCGATTTTCTTTTCTGCTGCAGAGGCGGCTGGCGGGGTCATGATAGAATCCTTTGACATAATGAACCGTAGAATACTGAAGGACAAATACAGGGAAAAAACTGGATAAAATAATATTACGCCAATTCTTGTGCACTGCAAAAACAATAGTAATCGACTAAGGTTTGAAAATAGTTAATAAGCTCAAGGAAATAGCCATTCTCACGCGCTTTTGTTTTGCGCGAGGATTGTTAATTAATCCATTGTAATTAAATGGTTTTATCCCTTGCGCAAGCTTATTTTGCCTTGGGACGGGGATGATGGCTGGCCATAAAATTGTTTCGGTATGCGGCCGGATTTATACGCCAGCCGACCGGATTCGACGGCCAATTTCATGGCGGTTGCCATGGTAACGGGATCTTTGGCGCGGGCGACGGCGGAATTCAATAAAATCGCATCGCACCCCAATTCCATCGCCAACGCCGCATCCGATGCGGTGCCGATTCCGGCATCCACGATAACCGGCACGGTCATGCGCGCGCGGATCATTTCCAAATTATATGGGTTGCGGATTCCGGCGCCGGAACCGATCGGCGATGCCAACGGCATAACGGCGGCACATCCAATATCCTGCAATTTTTGACAAGTGATGGGATCGTCGGTGCAATACGGTAAAACGATAAATCCGTCTTTGACCAATTCCGACGCGGCAGGAATCAAATGTTCGACATCGGGCAGCAAGGTGTCGTCGTCGCCAATAACTTCCAATTTGATCCAATTGGTTTGCAACGCCTCGCGCGCCAATTGCGCGGTCAAAACCGCATCGCGTGCGGTGTAACATCCGGCGGTGTTGGGCAACAGATGATATTTTGGCAGCAGTTTTTGATATAAATTCTCGCGGCTGTTTTCAACGCTGACCCGGCGGATTGCAACGGTGACTATTTCCGTACCGCTTTTATCAAGCGAATCCAGCAAACTTTGTTGATTGGGGTATAAAGCGCTGCCCATCAACAGGCGCGATGAAAAATTTTTGCCGCCAAGAACGAATGAATCGCCGTTCATTCTATTCACCCGCCGCTGACTGCGGTTATGATTTCAACCTGATCGCCTGGTTGCGGCATAAATTCCGGCCATTTTCCGCGCGGCACGATATTGTTGTTCACCGCGACGGCGATACCGCCCGTGGATTGCGCGATGCCGCGTTGTTGTAAATAATCGGCCAGCGGCACGGGTTGATAATCCTGCAATTTTTGACAAGTGATGGGATCGTCGGTGCAATACGGTAAAACGATAAATCCGTCTTTGACCAATTCCGACGCGGCAGGAATCAAATGTTCGACATCGGGCAGCAAGGTGTCGTCGTCGCCAATAACTTCCAATTTGATCCAATTGGTTTGCAACGCCTCGCGCGCCAATTGCGCGGTCAAAACCGCATCGCGTGCGGTGTAACATCCGGCGGTGTTGGGCAACAGATGATATTTTGGCAGCAGTTTTTGATATAAATTCTCGCGGCTGTTTTCAACGCTGACCCGGCGGATTGCAACGGTGACTATTTCCGTACCGCTTTTATCAAGCGAATCCAGCAAACTTTGTTGATTGGGGTATAAAGCGCTGCCCATCAACAGGCGCGATGAAAAATTTTTGCCGCCAAGAACGAATGAATCGCCGTTCATTCTATTCACCCGCCGCTGACTGCGGTTATGATTTCAACCTGATCGCCTGGTTGCGGCATAAATTCCGGCCATTTTCCGCGCGGCACGATATTGTTGTTCACCGCGACGGCGATACCGCCCGTGGATTGCGCGATGCCGCGTTGTTGTAAATAATCGGCCAGCGGCACGGGTTGATAATCCTGCTTTTCGCCATTGATGTGAATAATACTTGCGGTCATGCTGCTATTTTAGGCCGCAAAGCGCGATATAGTAAAGTCTTGAATCGAATCCGGCAAAACGCCCCGGTCGATAAAAGAAAATATCGCCTGCGCCGTCAATGGCGCCAATAAAATGCCGTTGCGGTGGTGGCCGGTGGCCATAATCAATCCATCGATCTGTGTTGGCCCCAAAATTGGCGCGTCATCCCGGCTGGTGGGGCGGAATCCGGTCCAGGATTCCAAAATCGGTAAATCGTATATGCCGGGCAATATGCGGTATGCCTCGACCAATAAATCCATTTGCACGCCCGCCGTAAGTTCGGCGTTGAATCCCATTTCCTCGACAC
>CAYWJR010000088.1:0-4620 GCA_964458615.1 uncultured Alphaproteobacteria bacterium | reverse complement strand
AATAGATTATTGAATTCATCGCTCATTTCATACGCCCATGTCCCATGCGCCGCATTAAACCGGCTAGCGAATTGCTGTTGATCCGGGCCAAGCGCGGTTGCGGCAAAATGCGTATAGGTTTTTCCATTTGCCCGCGCCTGGGTGATCGCCAATTCAATTTTCTGGCCGGCTGTAAAACGGCTGCGCCACCGTTGCGCCGATTCGACCGGCAATGTTTCCAACCGCACAGCGCCGGTGAATAATTCATTGACCAACAAATTCGGGATTTTCACAACATCGCTGTCGGCGCGCAATTCCCGGCCGCGCGGCAAATTTTCGATTTTCCATGCCTGCTGCGCGGGGTCGGCGCGCGCCAATTGAATCGATTGCTGTTCATCAAGACCGATTGCGATTTTATCCCAATCCAACCGGTCCGCGCCAAGCCAAAAATCGGCGATCCAGTATTTTAAATCGGCTTTTAACGTTTGCGGCATATGCAGGCTCTGGATTTGGTCGGACGATGTTTCGCGCGCCAAAAATTCCTGGTATCCGATTTCCCGCCCCAAAACCCAATCGGCCGCGATTTTATTGGCGTCGTCGCGCAATTGCAACCGCATCGCCCCTGGCGATTCGGGATCCAAATTCGATTCGGCGATTTTTTCTTTGCCCCACGCCTGAACGCCGTTGGTTTTTATGCCGTTCAGCGAACGCAGAATATTTTCCGCCAAAACCGGATCGACCGGATAATCGTTATAATTTTTCAGCGTCCAATTTTTTTCCGATTTCGAAAGATGAATCAATTTTCCGTCCTGGCGCAGAATCAATTGCGATATTTGCGGCGCGTGGATGGCGGATAAATTTTGCGCGATATACGCAGGCGGTTTGGTGCGCCAATGCACGGCGATTGCCGCGCACACGATCAACACCGGCACAAGCGCCAGCGCGGAATTTTTAACAAAATTCATTTTGCGGTTGGTTTTTTTAAACATAATTTCCGCCGTTCCGTTCGCGTTCCGGCGCGTATTTTACGCGCAATATGCAAATATTGGCGAGCCGATTAATATTTCGTATCGCGCCACAACCGGCGCAATCCAACAGCCGCCAAAGACGCCAATATTAATGGCCAAATCAGGATTAAAATCAAGCGGATCCTGTCCTGCAACCCTTGAATATCGGTGTTTAATTCATGCTGCACCGCCCGCAATTCCAGGCGCGTTTGGGCGATGTCGCGCCTTGCCTGATCCAGCGTTTGATTCCAGCCTTCTGCTTGTTTTTCCTTGGTTTCCGACTGCAATTGGCGCAATTTTTCTTCGGCCGATTTTAACTTTTCCTGCAAGGTTTTTTCCTTGGCCAGAAACCGGTCTTCGGCGGTTTGACGCAATTGTTGCAATACGTCCATCGGCCGGGCGGCGGACGCGCGGGTGCGAATGGTTAAAAACACATCGCCGCCCAACACATTGTCGATGGAATTTAAAATGAAATCGGCGTTATCGGCCGAATTGACGATATATCCCGCTTGCAACGTTTCCGGAATGCGCGCCCAAAAACGGTCTTCGGCTAAATCGCTGTCACCTATCATTATGATATTGGCGGGGACAAGCGATTTTTGCAAATGATCCGGCATTTTAATATTCGCATTCACGGCAAATGCCGGCGCCGATGCGCCAAACGCGCTGGTCAAATTTCCGCGCAACCGCGCCGCCAGCGTGCGGATTTCGCCGCTGTCTTGGAAATTTTGCAATATCGCGCGCAAATCCGGCATATACCGGACTTGTTCGATCGGAATATTCATGGTGTGCGGTGTTGTTTGCACCAATGGCGTCATGGACAATGGCGATCCGTCTTGCAACGCAATCGCCCCCGCCGTCGCCATATTCAATTTATTGACGCTGGCGGACAAAAAGTCGTTCTGGTTCATTTGCGATTTGCCGATTTTCAACCAGCCCGGATAATCTACCGCTTCGGGTTTGGCGCGGTTTTTTGGATCGTCTTCGATCACAACGCGTTGCGCCAAATTGCGGTCGCCGACGACAAAATCCCGGCTTTGGATAACGCCCCAATGATTCAACAATCCGCCCAATTCGGAAAATTGCGGTTTCACATCGGCGTTTGCCGGTTGCCGCGCCAATGCCGCCTCGCTTTGCGGATCGATGAGAATGACCGCCTTTCCGCTGCGTAAAATAAATTGATCGATTGCGTAAATCGTTCCATCCGGCAAATTTTTCGGATGAACGATCAATATTGCATCCACATTGTCCGGAATCGCGCTGATCGATTGCGGCAGTTTTTGAACGTTATAATTTTGCTGCAATTGAATCCAGAAAAACCATGGCGCTGGCGCGCCGTCGCCGGATGTCAGCGGCGAAAAATAATCGCTGTCCATCGGCAAGGATGTAATCACGCCCAAATTCGGTTTTTTCGGATGCAGCATGGAATGAAACAGGCGCGTTAAATCATATTCCAGCATATCGGAACGATTCGGCGTGAATTGCGCGATTGTGGCGCGGTTACCAAGCCCGCTGCGCACCGAAAGGCCGAAAAACGCCTGTTGCGTGCCGCCATATAACGGAATCGGCTGAATGCCGTTTGCGATCGCTTCGTCTTCGGATTCCGAATAAGGTTCGGGATCGATCCGGTGCAACCGGATCCGCCCATGTCCTGCGCGCGCATATTGATCCAGCAAACTTTGCACCTGTTGCGCGAACAATCCCAATTGCGGAGCGGCGTAATTTAAACGCTGCGAATAATAAAAATACACGTCGATATTTTCTTCGATTTCTTGCAAGGTTTTTACCGAACCTTGCGATAATGTGTGGCGCCGGTCTTGGGTCCAATCGGTTTGCACGGCGGATAAAAATTGCGGCACAGCGACCGTTACAGCGCAAAACGCGGCAACCGCCAATACGGCACGGCGCCAAAATTGATTTTTATTTTTGCGAACAGGTGTTTTCGGCATGCTGGATTTTTTGTCTTTGGCCATGTCACGCCCGCCTTTTTTCAAGCGCCAAGACGGTCAAATACTGAAACAATCCGATCAAAGTGGCGAAGTACGCAATCGCCGGCAATGTCACCGCGCCTTCGGTCATGGCCGCATAATGCGCCTGCATGCTTAGATTCAAAAGTGGCTGCGCCAGAAAATCCAGCCCCCATTGATTCAATCCGGCCATTCCGGCAACCAGCGGGCTGGCGGCCATGGAAAATATAAAACCCAGCATCAAACCGAAAATAAACGCAATCACTTGATTCGGCGCAACGGCGGATGCGAATTGCGCCATCGCCAAAAATCCGCCGGCCAATAAAAACGTTCCCAAATATCCGGACGCGATCATGCCCCAATCCGGATCGCCCAAATACGCCAGCACCAGAACGATTGGAAACGTCAACGCAATCAGAACGGATAAAACCGCCCACGCCGCCGCGAATTTGCCCCACACCCAAATGCGGGACGGAATGGGCGATACCAATATAATTTCCAATGTCCCGCTTTGGATTTCCTCGGCCCATGCGCGCATACCGACCGCAGGCGCCATAATTAAAAATATCCATGGCATGAATAAAAACAATGCCTGCAAATCGGCTTGTTCCCGTTCGAAAAATCCGCCGAAATATAATGGCATGGCCATGGAAACGGCGATAAATGCCGCGCCCGCCGCCAACATCAAAGGTTCGGCGGCAAATCCGATCAATTCGCGGCGTAAAATGGATTGGAACTGGATTTTCATGCGCCGCTATTTCCGGTCAAGCGGCGGAAATTTTGTTCCATGCCGCCGGACGCAAATTGTTTAGGCGTTGTGTCGGATACGATTTTACCGCGGTCAATCACGACCACGCGGCTGCACAACGATTCCACTTCTTCTAAAATATGGGTCGATAAAATAATCGCCTTGCGCGCGGAAATACGGCGCAACAATTCGCGCATATGATGTTTTTGGTTGGGATCCAGCCCGTCGGTCGGTTCATCCAAAATCAATACCGGCGGATCGTTAATCAACGCCTGCGCCAACGCGATGCGGCGCTTGAATCCTTTGGATAAATGGCCGATTTTTTTGGCCAATACATCGGCCAATTGGGTATCGGCGATTACGCGATCGATGGAATCCTTGCGGTGCGTTTTTTCAAGACCGCGAATACCGCCGGTGAATTTTAAATAATCTATCACGCGCATGGAATTGTATAACGGCGCGCCTTCGGGCAAATAGCCGATTTGCGATTGGCATTGGGCGCAATCTGCGCGCAAATCCGCGCCCATGATTTCAATATCCCCCTGATCGGGAATATAATAGCCGGTCAAAAGCCGCATGGTCGTGGTTTTTCCAGCGCCATTCGGCCCCAAAAACCCCAACACTTCGCCGATTTTGACGGAAAAATTCAAACCTTGAACGGCGGCAACGCCGGCAAATGATTTATGCAAATCTTTTGCCGCGATTGCCGTTGTCATCGATTTTGCCCGGTTATTTCTTGCATCGCGCGCGTTTTGGTTATTGCCGCAGCAAGCCCATCGCGTTCGGCGCAACCGACGCCGCGGGCGCAGGACGTTTGCAAGCGCCGCAACATTTCCTGCGCAGAATTCATTTGGTTATATTGCAAATAATGCCGCCCCATTTCAAATGCGGCGCCAGGCAAATACGGATCGTTGTTCAA
>CAYWJR010000087.1:0-4802 GCA_964458615.1 uncultured Alphaproteobacteria bacterium | reverse complement strand
ATCCGGCCATCCGGTCAAATGCGGAACCAAAATTAAATGCCCTGAACTGCTGACGGGTAAAAATTCCGTCAATCCCTGCACGGCCGCCAGGGTTAGGATTTGCAAAAATGTCATGCGCCGCAGGGTATAGCGTATAATGAATAGGGTAAAGAATTAATTTTCCACCTGCCGGGATGCCAGCAACTATCCAAAAGATTTTTATGGCCGAATAATTTTTTCCTTTATACCCTACACCCTATATCCTATACCCTTAAAAAGATGCGCACATTATATCACATTTGGCTTTCCCCCTTATGCCGCAAAGTCCGGCTTTATATGGCGGAGAAATCCTTGCCGTTTGAAATGAAGGTCGAAAAAATATGGGAACGCCGCCCCGATTTTTTTACCCTGAATCCTGCCGGCGAAGTGCCGGTTTTGGTCGATGATAGCGGCAGCGCGATTGTCGATGCCACCGCGATCTGCGAATATTTGGAAGAAACCTACCCATCGCCGAATTTAATCGGCCATACCGCGCTTGCGCGCGCGGAAACGCGGCGATTGATTGCGTGGTTCGACGGCAAATTCAACCGCGAGGTCAGCGCCTATTTAATCGACGAAAAAATGATGAAGCGTTTTGTCGGCCCCGGCGAGCCCAATTCGCACGCCATCCGCGCCGGCAAGGCGAATATCGCGCATCATTTGGATTATATCGCCTGGCTGATCGAACGGCGCAGCTGGCTTGCGGGCGATCATTTCTCGCTGGCGGATATTACCGCCGCTTCGCATTTATCGTGCATCGATTATTTGGGCGATGTGCCGTGGGACAATCATCCCGCCGCCAAACAATGGTATATGCGGATCAAATCGCGGCCTGCTTTTCGCGGTGTTTTATCCGATCACATCCCTGGCGTTCCGCCGCCAAAACATTACGCATTGTTGGATTTTTAACGCGGCAACAATTCCTGAATCGCCGTTTCAATGGCGCGAATGTCTTGTTCGCGGCTTAGACGGTGATCGCCGTCTTTGATCAGGCGCAATTGAACGTCCTGGGTTTCAACCATTTTCAATATGCGCTGTGAAAAATCCCAATTCACATCGGCGTCGTTCATGCCGTGAATCAACCGGATCGGGCAGGCGATGGGCAATGTTTTCCGGTTCAATAACAAATGCTTGCGCCCGTCTTCGATCAATTGTTTGGTAATAGGTGTTGGGTGTTCGTCGTATTTTGGCGGTTCGTAAAATACGCCGTCGCGTGACAATTTTTCGCGGGTGCCTTCGCTGATGATATTCCAAATCAATTCTTCGGTGAAATCGGGCGCGCTGGCTATGCCAACCAATCCTGCGATCTTATCGGGGCGCAATAACGCCAAATGCAATGCGATCCATCCGCCCATGCTGGATCCAACCAATATTTGTTTTCCCGCGGTGTGATTGTCCAAAATATAAAGCGCGTCTTTGATCCATTGGCCGATTGTGCCATCGATGAACTTTCCATCCGATTGGCCATGGCCGCTGTAATCGAACCGCGTGTAACCGCAATTTTTCGCATCCGCCCATTGTGACAATGCGGCTGCCTTGCTGCCGTTCATGTCGGACCGGAAACCGGTCAGGAATAAAACACCTGGTTTAGACGCATCGCCAGCCCGATTGGATTGATAAGCCAGGCGATAGGGTTTCGCGTCCGCCCATTGGATATTTTGATTGATATTGTTTTTCAATTGAAATGTCTGCATGGGATTCGGCCTTGGATTGACGGTAATTTGGATAGACAAGAGACAGAAGTTTATACCCTAAAAGTTAATTTTATGCTATGGCTGGCGCCATGAATTTGCCCGTTGCGAAAAGAACGCCCACCGTCCTGCAAATCCTGCCCGCCTTGATCAGCGGCGGGGTTGAACGCGGCACCGTGGATACCGCCGCGTATTTGCGGTCCCAAGGATGGAACGCTATCGTAGTCTCGGCGGGCGGGCCAATGGTGCACGAATTGGACCGGTGCGGCGCCAAACATATCGCATTGCCGGTTGACCGCAAAAATCCAATTACGATTTTACGCAATGCGCGCAAATTGCAAAAAATAATCCGCGATCACAATGTCGATTTAATCCATGCGCGGTCGCGCGCACCCGCATGGTGCGCGTTGCGCGCGGCTGAAAAAACCGGCATTCCGCTGGTGACATCGTTTCACGGCACATATGGTTTCAAAGGCAAAATAAAACGCTGGTATAACAGTGTGATGACGCGCGGCCGACGCGTAATCGCGGTATCGCATTTTATCGAAAATCATATCGCGGCGAATTACAATATTCCCGCCGATAAAATCGATGTCGTGCCGCGCGGAATCGATTTGGCACGCCACGACCCATCGCATGTCAACCGCGACCGCATGATAAAATTGGCATCCGAATGGAATATTCCGGATGACCGTTCGATCATCATGTTGCCAGCGCGCATCAGCCATTGGAAAGGCCAGCGCGAATTGTTGCAGGCATTGTCGAAATTGCCGAATAAAAATTTTTACTGCTTGCTGGTGGGATCGGATCACGGCCATGAATCGTACCGGATGGAAATCGAAAAATTGGTAACGGAATTGAATTTAGAAGGTTCGGTTAAATGGGTCGGCGAGTGCAAGGATATGCCCGCCGCGTATTTGTTGGCCGATGTGGTGGTTTCCGCAAGCCAGCAACCCGAGGCGTTTGGCCGTGTTGTGGTCGAAGCGCAAGCGATGGGGCGTCCCGTGGTCGCGACCAATCACGGCGGATCGGCCGAAACGATTATCGATGGCAAAACCGGGTTTTTATGCCGCCCGAACGACGCCGATTCGCTGGCCAAAACGATCGCCAAGGTTTTGGGGTTGAATGCACAAGCGCGTGAACGGTTGGGTATGGACGCCATGCAACATGTCCGCGCCAACTACGGCAAAGAAAAAATGTGCGCGGGTGAATTCGCGACTTACATCAAGGTCATAAAAGAATGCGCGGCATAAATAAAATATTGGTCATAAAACATTCGGCGCTTGGCGATTTTGTGCTGGCGACCGGCCCCATGATGGCGATTCGCGCGCATCACCCGAATGCGCATATCACTTTGCTGACTACCAAAACATTCGCAGGCTGGGGGCGGGATTGCGGCTGGTTCAACGATGTCGTTATCGATTCGCGACCGCCAATTTCCCAATTTAAACAATGGCTGGATTTGCGCGCCGATATGCGCGGGCGAAAATTCGATATGGTGTATGATTTGCAAACATCCGGCCGCACCAATTTTTATTTTTATTTCTGGCAACCGCATTCCATGAATTGGAACGGCGCCGCCAAATTGGCGTCTTACCCGCATACCAATCCCAACCGGGCGCGTATGCATACAACAGACCGGCACCGCGAACAATTGGCGATTGCCGGAATCGAAAATGTTCCGCCGCCAAATTTGGATTGGATGCAGGCCGATACGGCAAAATTCCAGTTGCCGGAAAATTATGTTTTGTTGGTGCCGGGCGGTTCCGCCCACCGTCCGCAAAAACGTTGGCCGGTTGAACATTATATAAAGGCGGCCGAATACATAAAATCCCAAGGTATGACCCCGGTATTACTCGGTTCTACCGCCGATCAGGATGTGGTCGACCCAATTGCCAATGCCTGTCCGGCAGCGGTTAATTTATTGAATAAAACCAATTTTGCGGAAATTGTCGCGCTTGGCCGGGGGGCGGCTTGCGCCATTGGCAACGATACCGGACCCATGCATATGATCGCGCCAACCGGATGCCCGTCGATTGTGTTGTTTTCAAGCGACTCCGATCCGGCGCTTTGTGCGCCAAAAGGCCCCGGTAATGGCAAAAACGTCACAATTTTACGCGAATCTGTGTTGAAAGACTTGCATCCAGACGCGGTTCTTGCCATTCTAAAGCCCATATTAACAAACGCAGGACGCATCGGCGCAAATGGCGCATCGACTGACAATGTAAAATCAAAAAATGCAAAATCAAGCAGCGCAAAAACAAACAGCACAAGAAACGCATAACAATATGGTTCGCATCACCTTGCCCGATGGGAATGTACGGGAATATCCCGCGCCCGTAACCGGTTTCGATATCGCCAATTCTATTTCTAAATCTTTGGCCAAGGCCGTAGTCGCCATCCGCGTTGACGATAAAATTTGGGATCTGGATCGCGCGATTGAATCCGATGCCGCGATTAAATTGATCAAACGCGAAGATGCCGAAGGAATCGATCTGATCCGCCACGATTGCGCGCACATCATGGCCGAAGCGGTGCAAGAATTGTTTCCTGAAACCCAGGTCACGATTGGCCCGAACATTGAAAACGGCTTTTTCTATGATTTTTATCGCGAAAAACCGTTTACGCCCGAAGATTTGGCCGTTATTGAAAAACGCATGAAAGAAATCGTCGCGCGCGATGAAAAAATCGTCCGCGAAGTTTGGGATCGCAATGATGCGATCAAGTTTTTCGAAAACAAGGGCGAAAAATTCAAGGCGGAAATCATCCGCGATTTGCCGGAAACCGAAACGATCACATGTTACCGCCAGGGCAATTTTATCGATCTTTGCCGCGGGCCGCACATGCCATCTACATCGAAAACCGGAACGGCGTTCAAATTGATGAAGGTCGCGGGCGCATATTGGCGCGGCGATCACCGCAACGCGCAATTGCAGCGTATTTACGCAACCGCCTGGGCGGATCAAAAACAATTGGATGCGTATTTGCACCAATTGGCCGAAGCCGAACGCCGCGATCACCGCCGCATCGGCCGTGAAATGCATCTATTCCACCTGCAAGAAGAAGCGGTGGGCAGCATTTTCTGGCATCCAA
>CAYWJR010000086.1:0-4830 GCA_964458615.1 uncultured Alphaproteobacteria bacterium | reverse complement strand
GCACTAATAGGTTTGCAGACGTTGGAATCTTACCGTGCACGAAATATTTAAGCGGCACTCAAAATATAATTCACGCCTAAATTATCGTCCAACCGCCACACGCGGCCGATGGGCGAAAATGAAATGCCGCGTTTGCGTTGCACCGTTAATCCGCAATTTTGCAGATGCATTTGCAATTCATCCGGGCGCAAAAATTTGTTCCAATCATGCGTGCCTTGGGGCACCCATCCCAATATATCTTCGGCCAGAACGATTCCCATGGCGAACGACCGGATGGTGCGGTTCAATGTCGATACGATCATAATGCCGCCGGGTTTCAAAACCCGGCGCAACGATTGCAAAAACAAATCGACATCCGCCACATGTTCGACGATTTCCAACGCCAAAACCACATCGAATTTCGATTTGGTTTTGGCCAGTTGTTCGATACTGGATTGCCGGTAATCGATTTGCAATCCCATTTGCGCGGCATGATCGCGCGCCACATTAATGGCGACTGGGTCCGCATCAATCCCCGTTACATTCGCGCCCAAACGCGCCAAAGGTTCGGCGATCAAACCGCCGCCGCAACCGCAATCCAGGATCGAGATGCCGGTGAACGGTTTTTGAATTTTGGATTTGAATTTAAAATGCGTGCGGATTTCATCGCCGATAAACTGCAACCGCACGGGATTAATCGCATGCAAGGGGCGGAATTTGCCGTTTTCGTTCCACCAATCGGCTGCCATGGACGAAAAATGGTCTATTTCCTGTTTGCTGACGGAGCTGCGCATTTTTAACCGCTTGGTTCGGGGTTTGGGCGTAAAATCGCTTAAAAATCACTTTAAAACCTATACCGCAAAGCCTAAACCCTTGCAAACCTTATGTTAAAAGGCTAATAATCAATCCATGGCACGTTTGGTTTTAAAATTTGGCGGGACATCGGTCGGCGATATTGCCCGCATTCGAAAAGTGGCGCGTTTGGTCAAATCCCAAATCGAGGCCGGACATGAAATCGCCGTTGTGGTATCCGCGATGTCGGGCGAGACCAATAAATTGGTCGGATTGGCGCGCGAGGCGCAAAAAGTCCCCGCGTTGCGCGAATACGACGTTGTGATTTCGTCGGGCGAACAAGTGACGATCGGTTTGATGGCGTTGGCGTTGCAAGATATTGGCGTGCCGTCGCAATCGTTTTTGGGATGGCAAGTTCCCGTCCGCACCGACGCGCAGCAAGGCAATGCCTGGATCGAAGACGTCGAAGGCGAAAAATTGTCCGCCTTGATGCAAAAAGGCGTCGTGCCGGTGATCGCCGGGTTCCAAGGTTTGGGACCCGACGGCAGCGTGACAACGCTTGGCCGTGGTGGATCGGATACAACCGCGGTCGCAATCGCCGCCGCCGTCAAAGCCGATCAATGCGATATTTACACCGATGTCGAAGGCGTGTTCACAACCGATCCGCGTATCGTTGAATCCGCCCGCAAATTGGAAAAAATCAGTTACGAAGAAATGCTGGAATTGGCGTCGCAAGGCGCCAAGGTATTGCAAACCCGTTCGGTTGAAATCGCCATGCGCCACCGCGTGCGGGTACAAGTATTGTCTAGTTTTAAAAATGAAATCGGAACCTTTGTCGTGGATGAGAGTGAAATTATGGACGCAAAATCGGTATCGGGCTTGGCCTATAGCAAAGAAGACGCGAAAATCCAGGTTGTCGGAATTCCCAACCAGGCGGGCGCGGCATCGGCCATTTTCGGCCCGATGGCCGGCAATAACATCAATGTCGATATGATCGTGCAAAATGTCGGCGACACCGGCAAGGCGAATATCACATTCACCGTGCCAAAGGTGGACATGGAACGCGCCATCAAGGTGTTGCGCGACAATCAGGCGGCGATCGGATTCACCGACGTGTCCAGCGATCAAAATGTCGTCAAGGTGTCGGTGGTCGGGCTTGGCATGCGCAACCATGTGGGTGTCGCGCAAACCATGTTCCAAACATTGGCGTCCAAAGCCATCAATATCCAGGTGATTTCCACATCCGAAATTAAAATCAGCGTTTTGATCGCATCCGAATATTTGGAATTGGCATTGCGCGCTCTGCACGCGGCGTATGGGTTGGAACAATCGTCCGATACCAAATCGGCGGCGGCGTAATAATGCCGAAAACATCGTCGCTTCAACCTTTGATGCAACGCGGCGCCGAATTTTTAGGCAGCCGCTTTGCGATCATGGCCGGGGCGATGACATGGATTTCCGAACGCAATCTGGTTGCCGCTATTTCCAATGCCGGGGGATTCGGCGTTTTGGCTTGCGGGTCGATGACGCCGGAATTGCTGGATGCGGAAATCAAGGCGACGCGCAAATTGACGCAAAAAAACTTTGGCGTGAATTTGATCGTGATGCATCCGAAACTGGACGATTTGGCGCAAACCTGCATCGACAACAAAGTCGGCCATGTGGTGTTGGCGGGCGGCGTGCCGAAAAAAAATATCATTCAAAAATTGAAAACCGGCGGGTGCAAGGTGATATCTTTCGCACCTGCCTTGGTGATTGCCAAAAAATTGGTCAAGGATGGCATCGATGCATTGATCATCGAAGGCATGGAAGCGGGCGGGCATATCGGCCCTGTATCCACGTCGGTTTTGGCGCAAGAAATTTTGCCGCACATCACAACCGTGCCCGTGTTCGTCGCGGGCGGTATTGGCCGGGGCGAGGCGATTTTGTCATATTTGGAAATGGGCGCCGCCGGTGCGCAATTGGGTACGCGGTTTGTATGCGCGCGCGAATGCGTGGCGCATCCGAAATTTAAATTGGCGTTTGTCCGCGCCGCCGCGCGCGATGCGGTTCCATCGGCGCAAATTGATCCGCGTTTTCCGGTCATTCCGGTGCGCGCGTTGCAAAACCAAGGCACCAAGCGTTTCATGGATAAACAACGCGAAGTCATCGCGCAATTCGATTCGGGCGAGCTGACCATGGATCAGGCGCAATTGGAAATCGAACATTTTTGGGCGGGGGCGTTGCGCCGCGCGGTTATCGACGGCGATGTCGAAAATGGATCCGTTATGGCCGGGCAAAGCGTGGGCTTGGTTATGGGCGAACAAACCACACAAGAAATTATTGATGAGCTGGTTGCCCAGGCGGTTCAGGCATTAAACGATAAATTGTCATATTATAATACAGCCGAGGTAACCCTTAACCGCTCCAGTGCCTGATCAAAAATGCTCAATCATTCCCCCGCATCGTCAAGACGACTTTTGAAAGATCTGCGGGACGTGATTGGCCGTTACCCCGATCCGCACGAACGGTTGCAGCAGGTGGTCAAAACCATATCGACCGGCATGACGGTCGAAGTATGCTCGGTTTACATCAAACGTCCCGGCGAACTTTTGGAATTATTCGCAACCGAAGGGTTGAACCAATCGGCGGTGCACAAAACGCGTTTGCGCGTTGGCGAAGGTTTGGTGGGTTTGGTCGCGTCAAAGGCGTTGCCGGTTGTCGCCGCCAACGCGTGGGAACATCCCAATTTCGTTTACCGTCCCGAAACCGAAGAAGAAAATTTTAAATCCTTTTGCGGCGTGCCGATTTTATTGGGTGGCCGGGTCGTGGGCGTTTTGGTGGTGCAAAACATCAAACAACGGCATTACAGCGACGACGATGTCGAACAATTGGAAACCATTTCGATTTTGCTGGGATATTTGATCACATCGGGCGATTTGATCAATCCCAGCGAACAAATTAACGCCGACGGCATCGGCATTGTGCCGACCCGTTTCAACGGTTTGCGTATTCATGGCGGGCTGGCGATTGGCCGGGCGCATATGTACAACGCCGCGCCGCGCATCACGCGCATGATGTCCGACAACGCCGATGCGGAATTGTCCAGTTTGCAAAAGGCATTGGATGACATGCATGTGTCGATCAGCGGCATGATCGAAAGCGCGACGGCGGACATGCCGGTCAATGCGGGTCAGGATCATGTCGAGGTTTTGGAATCCTACCGCATGTTCGCAACCGACAAAGGCTGGTTGAACCGCATCCGCGAGGCGATCAGAACCGGATTGTCCGCCGAAGCGGCAGTGCAAAAAGTGCATAATGAAACAAGGGCGCGGATGAATTTGATCGCCGATCCGTACATTCGCGCGCGCCTGTCGGATCTTGAAGACATTACATCGCGCCTGTTGCAACATATTTTAGGCAAAGAAACGTTGATGGCGCGGTACATCGCCGATCAGGATTTCATCGTCGTGGCGCGCGATATGGGCCCGGCGGCGTTGTTGGATTTCGACCGCAAAAGATTGCGCGGCGTAATTTTGGAAGAAGGCGCGCAAACCGCGCACGTCGCCGTTGTCGCCCGCGCGCTGGATATTCCGGTGATTGGAAAAATCGACGATGCGTTGCGCCGCATCGAATCGGGCGATGCATTAATCATAGACGGCGACAAAGCCGAAGTGTATGTGCGCCCCAGCGAGGAAGTTGTACAGGCATTCCGCGAAAACATTCAAATGCGCGAAAAACGCAAGGCGCAATACGCCGCCGCCCGCAATTTGCCGTGCATCACCGCCGACGGCGTGCCGGTATCGTTGTTGATCAACGCCGGATTGCCGATCGATATGGAACAATTGGATGCGACCAACGCCGATGGGATAGGATTGTTCCGCACCGAAATCGCGTTCATGACATTTGGCGAAGTGCCTGGATTGAACGAACAGGCCGAATTTTACAAAAGCTTGCTGGACAGCGCCGGATACAGAAATATTGTGTTCCGCACCATCGATGTGGGCGGCGATAAACCGTTGCCGAATATGCCGCAACACCGCGAGGAAAATCCGGCGATGGGATGGCGCGGGTTGCGTT
>CAYWJR010000085.1:0-4837 GCA_964458615.1 uncultured Alphaproteobacteria bacterium | reverse complement strand
ACCAATGCCAGCCTGATTTTCAAACGCGCCAATTAATCCAGGCGTTTTTACCTCTCTTATTCGGACTTTGCGATTGGTTTTGCGTTTAAAATCCGCACGTTCCCTGTGCCGCGTTTCAACCGCTGTTGTTGTTTTAGTTCGACCAATAGCCGCAAGTTTATTTGTTCCAATTCAAACAAAAGTTTTGAAAAATCAACATCTTGCGCGACAATTGGATTGACGTTTGTCATTTTTTTAGCCCCTGATTCCTGTTCAACCCGCCATTTTTGGCATGTTTTTTATGTGTTATTTAACTTATGGCGTGCAATTTATACTAAAAGGATACAGCTGTCAACAGAAAAACCAGTTTTATTGCAATTACTTTAACGTTTTTTATATTATTTGATGTTAGGTTTTGTATATAATCCGCCATTCGCAATAATTTTTTTCAATTATCAGGAATAAAAATGATCACTATTCAGCAAGTCAAAGCAGCCCGGGCATTGTTGGACTGGAAACAATCCGATCTCGCCGATGCATGCGGTTTGTCGCTGACGGCTATCAACAATTTGGAACGCGGAATCGGGTCGCCACGCGTTGAAACGATCAATTCCATTCGCCAAACGCTGGAAAGCGCAGGTATAGAATTCACCGAAGGTGAAGGCGTGCGCAAACGAGGCGAGGTAATCGAAGTTAATGTATTCGAAGGATCCAGATTTGTTACCCTGATGAACGATTATGGATTTCCGTATCTGAAAGCGTCGGGCGAAGGATTATTGTGCGGTATCGACGAGCGAAAATTCGTTGAATACGGCAAAGAAGAAGTAAAACGATACGATGAATTTATTCACCAAAACCACATCGTTGAACGCATCATTATCCGAGAAAACGATACATATATTTTATCCGACCCCAAAGTATATAGATGGGTTCCCGAAGGATTGACCGGCAAGGTGCCGTATATGATTTTCGGCGAAGTGTTTATTTTGATTATGTGGGAAGCGAAAAAATGCGTATGCATCCGCAACGCATCGTTGACCGACAGTTTCCGCCGGCAGTTTGAATTTTTGTGGGGCGTTGGACGCGCTTTGCCAAAAGACGTCAAACGCGTTTTGGCTGACCCTGCATTTTACGCCAACAACTAAGCGGCGATTTGATCCGGGTGCGGAATATTGGCAGGCACGGGTTTGTGGTATTTGGTTTTTTCCCGCACCAAGTTTGAGCCGAATAATTCGGTTAATATCAAATTCATTTGCCGCAAACGGTCATAAAATAATTTTTTCGGCGCCGGGTTCATGGTGAACCGCAACGAATAATGGCCGTCGATATCGCAAATATCCATGTCGATACCGATTTGTTCGAATAAAACTTTTAATTTTTTACCCAAATCGACAGGCGTGTCTGCATTCGCCGCACGGGGATGCGATAAATCCACGGTCACAATTCTTGTTTCCGGCTGGCACAGCAATCTAAACCCATGATCGCTGAACAGATCTGCTAGCTTGTGGGCATTCGAATAAACGTCCTTCGCCATTTTTTCCAATGTATAAAGCGATCCAGGACGATTCAATATGTGCCATGCGGCGGCGATTGCATATCCGCTTTGCGAACTGCCAAAAATGGTATTGGCGCCGGCAAAATATTTTTGATCGCTCAATTTAGGCAATTTGCCTTCTTTGAATCCAACCAAACTTAGGCCTTTTGGGCCGAACCATTTATGCGGATTAACCGTCCATGAATCGGCGTGTTGCAACAACATGCGTATTTGTTGATCTTTGCGGCGTAAAATTTCCATGTACCCGAATGCCGCGTCGACATGCAGCCATATTTTTCTGCCCATGGCGCGTTCGCGTAAAACATATTGTTGAATTTGGTTGATTGGAAAATCGCTTAATTTTCCGTGCGCGGTAACGCCGATGGTAATAACAATCGTTCCGATTGTATGACCATGTTCGTGTAAAAACTCGGCCAATTTTTCATTATCGACATTATAATCGCAATTGGTCATGCACGGAATAGTATGTAAAGTCAGAGACTGCTTTTCCGCCGCCTGTTGAACCGATTTGTGCGCCAGCTGGCTGGCCAGTATCGTATTGCTGCCGGTATATTGACGTGCCGCCAAAAGCGCGTAATCGTTGCTCAGGCTGCCTTTCTCAGTTGGGATAACCGAAAAGTTGCTAACCTGCAAAATTTTGTTTTGAAAAAAGTCGATGAAGTTTTTGCAAACGGCCTGTAATTCGGCGTTGCCCTGGTCGGTTAAAAGCGCCGTGTCGAAATTGCTTGCGAATTTACGCGCGGCATTGTCGTTCATCGGCTCTGTCACTCTGAAATTTAAACGTTCCATGCGGATCGGCTTTCCAAAAAATTGTCTACCCATTTTTCTTAGGCTTAATTATTGCAATCGTCAATCTATAATTGGTTTTAAACGCCTTAATAATAGTTAATTAACGTATTAAACGTTAATAATTTTAGTTTTTATTTGAAAACAAGAGTTTGGCGTTGTTCCCCCGCAAGCAAAAGCGCATCGGAATGTTATTGATTCGAAATGATTGGTTGGTGTGTATCGTTCTCGCTTTTGTTTTGTTGGCGGTTCCCGTATTAGTTTTCATCAATGAATTACAAAATAAAAACTGTCGCCATTGTTCTGGGCGTATTGTTTGTCGCGATTGCGGCAAACGTCATGGCGGTCGGTTATTGGGCGTTGCAGGGTTGGAAAAATCCAGGGCCCTTGGTTTCGGCAAAAACAATTATTATCGCGCCGGGCAGTGGATTGTCGAACATCGCGGCGCAATTGGAACAAGACGGCGTTATTCACCATCGTTTGATATTTATGGGCGGTGCATGGATTCTGGGTCTCGAAAAAAAATTAAAGCCGGGCGAATATGAATTCGCAGCAGCCGAGCCATCGCAACAGGTTTTACAAAAAATCGCATCGGGTAAAACGGTGTTGCGCCGCGTGACCATTATCGAAGGCAAAACCAGCAAAGATATATTCGCGCAAATTCAATCCATGCCCGATCTGACCGGCGATTTACCGCCGATTGCCCAAGAAGGCACGTTGTTGCCAGAAACATATTCTTATTCTTTGGGGGATTCGCGCCGGAATTTGATCGATCAAATGGTTCAAGCCATGAATAAATTGCGCCAGGAAGTTTGGGACAAAAGACAGCAGGGATTGCCATTTGCGGATTGGGCGCAGGCGGTTACGGTGGCATCTATTGTCGAAGCCGAAACCCCAATCGACGCCGAACGCCCGCGCGTTGCGGCGGTATATATCAACCGTTTGCGGCGGAATATGCCGCTTCAGGCCGATCCAACCGTAACTTATGCGATGCAGATTTTAGGCAAGGATTTGACCAAAGGCCTTACATACGATCATTTAAAAACACCGCATCCGTATAATACATATACCGTTCCGGGGTTGCCGCCGGGGCCAATTGGCAATCCGGGCAAAAAATCCATTGAATCGGTACTGCATCCTTTGTCTACGGATGAATTGTATTTTGTCGCCGATGGAAAAGGCGGGCATGTATTTTCCCGCACGCTGGCGGAACATGAAAAAAACGTTAAAAATTGGCGGCGGATCAATCGCTAGATTTTTTCTGGCTTGGTTTTTCAGGCAATCCCGCCAGCATTCTGTCGAATAATCGCGGCGGTAACACCATCAATAACCAAGTCATCATATAGGTAAAAAACGGAAACGCGATGCGCGGCCGGTTTTTTTCAAGTCCCATTTTGATAATTTTCGCGGCGTCGCTTGCCGGCATCAATAACGGCATGAAAAAACCGTTGGCATCGGTCATTGGGGTTTTAACGTATCCCGGGCATATCACGTTGACGGCGATTCGTTCTTTCATCAACATACCGCGCCAAGCCTCGCCCAGGGATTTTACCGCCGCCTTGCTGGCGCAATATGCCGGCGCGCCGGGGAAACCGCGCAATCCCGCCAGCGAGCTCATGATTGCGATTTGACCTTTGAAAATAATTTTATTTTTATCGCTAACGGCAGGCGCCGGAACTTTGCGGGTGCGCATATTTTCCAGCGCAGGATAAATAGTATTCAAAACGCCGTCCACGTTTACCGCAAAAATGCTGCGCGTTTGCTGGTCCGATTCGCCTTCGCCGCCGGTGCCTGCCGAAATGCCTGCATTGGCGATCACCAGATCCAATGGTTCGGTGCCGTGTGCCCAGCCGATCCAGGAAGACATTTTCACCTTATCCAAAACATCGACTGGGGATAAATGCACCTTTGCGCCTTTGGATTCGCATGCGGCGGCGATTTTTTCCAGTCGCGGTTTATCCCGTCCGCCCAAAAAAAGCGTGATTCCCTCGGCGGCGTATTCTTCGGCCAAAGCAGCGCCGATACCGCTGCTGGCGCCGGTGATTAAAATTGATTTTGGCTGAAACATGGGTAGTATTCCCGTTTGAAAAGGATGATATTATGACTGTCAAAAGCATGACCGGATTTGCAAGGCATATCGTACAATGGCAAGGCGCCCAATGGCAATGCGAAATACGGTCGGTTAACGGACGAAATATGGATCTGCGTTTGCGGTTGCCGGATGGGTGCGATTTTCTGGAACCGCTAATGCGCCAAGAAGCTGTGAAAACGATCCGCCGCGGATCGGTCAATCTGGCCGTCTCGCTGGCCGGGAATAAAACCGACAACGTGGAAATCAATCAGGATCTATTGCAAAAAATGGTGGAATTGCGCGCGCAAATCGGCGCCGGGTTTGACAACGCGCCGATGCGGTTTGAACAAATTCTGGCCGTGCCCGGAATTGTCCAATTTTCATCCGCCACAAATTCAATCGACCCCGCGCAAGCGCAGGAATTATATGATTCGGTCGTCGCCCCG
>CAYWJR010000084.1:0-4923 GCA_964458615.1 uncultured Alphaproteobacteria bacterium | reverse complement strand
CTTCGCGTTCGAAATAAGCCGGCTCGAACGGGAACAGGCACAATAAATGGTCGAATAATTTGGCCATGGTTTTCGCGCGACCCGGCCGCCAGGCCCATACGGTCGGCGCGACATAATGAACCAGCGGAATTTCGCCGCGGCCTAATTTTTTGGCGACGCGTTTATTGAATCCCGGCGCGTCGATGGTAACGACTGCATCTGGATTCCAATCGCGTATGGCGCGCACCGTTTGATCGATGCGGCGCAGGATGCGCGAAATGTGCGGGATGATTTCCGCAAATCCCATCACCGCGATTTCAGACATTGGAAAAATGCTTTGCAATCCTTGCGCCTGCATCAGATCGCCGCCAACACCGCGAAATTCGATATCACCGGAATATTGCGCGCGCAACGCGGGAATCAATCCCGCGCCAAGAACATCGCCCGATGATTCGCCCGCGATGATGAATATTTTGATTGGCTGTTTAACCATGCCCTGACCTTACATCTATCATGTTGATTGATAAACAGAATTTTGCCGGAACCTATGTTTCTTTAAGGATATAATCAGCTATTATTTATAATAATAAAATAAAAGAAAATTATTCGGGATCGAACCCGTACACGAACAATCCGGATTTTTCCGCCTTTATCACGGCCTGATCGTAATCCAAAATCAACGTGCCGCCCGATTCAACCGCAATACCGCAAAATCCGGCGGCGGCCGCGTTATCGACCGTGACCGATCCGATCGCCGGTAAATCGGCGCGGCTTTCTTGGCCGGTTTTACGCATTTTTATCAATACCGCGCCCTGCCCGCTGCGTTGCAAACCTTGGCAGCGTTTAATCAATTCATCCGTGCCTTCGGCGGCTTCGATCCCAAGCACCATGCCGTTTTGCACAACCACCGCCTGGCCGACATCCATTTTCGACAGGCTGCGGATTATATCCGCGCCTTTTTTAATGTCGTCGATCGCCATTTCGTTGGGTTGAATTTTTCCATGCGCGCCCGAATGGGTAATCATGTTCGGAATAATGTCGGCAACGCCGATCACCTTGAATCCTTCGGATTCCAATTCCTTGATAACGGCCTTTAACAAACCATCGTCGCCCAGACGCCAGCCGATTTTGGCCAAAATTTTTGTGGCGCGCCAATCGGGCGCAAGACTGGCCAAAGATGGGCGGGTCATCGACCCAACCATAATCAATTCGTCCACCTGTTCTTGTTTCAGCGCGGTGATAATATCGTTCGCAGCGCCGATGCGAACCCATTTGTGCGGCTGCCCTGCAACCAATGCCGGATCGGTTTGGCCGTCAAATGCGATAATAAAAAACGGGCGGTTATTATCCTGGCAGGCCTGCATAATCGTCCGGGGCAAATCGCCGCGGCCCGCGAAAATTCCAAGTTTTGCCGGCATGCGCAATCCCCCTTGGTTATTCGCCGCCGGATTTTGGCTGGCAAATCGCGCGGCTGGAATCCTGGCTGATGAATTGAACGATGTCCATTATCGCCTTATTTTCCCGGAATAATTTCGAAACATCCTCGACCCGTTCGGCCAATGTGCCTTCTTCGGCGAATAACAGGCGATAGGCGTTGCGCAGCAAATGAATGTCGTCGCGTTCGAATCCGCGCCGTTTCAATCCGACCAAATTCAATCCGGCCAAATGCGCGCGTTCGCCGGATACAAGCCCATATGGAATCACATCGTTTTCAACGCCCGACATGCCGCCGATCATCGCATGTGCGCCGATGCGCACGAATTGGTGTACAGCCGACAATCCGCCCAGAATCGCGAAATCGCCCACATGAACGTGTCCGGCCAATGTGGCGTTGTTCGCCAAAATAACGTTATTGCCCACCCGGCAATCATGCGCCACGTGCGCGCCGACCATAAACAAACAATTGTCGCCCACTTGGGTCAACATTCCGCCGCTTTCGGTGCCGGGGTTCATGGTGACGTGTTCGCGGATGATATTGTTTTTGCCGATCACCAGTTTCGATTTTTCGCCTTTGTATTTCAAATCTTGCGGCGGATGGCCGATAGATGCGAACGGATAAATTGCCGTGCCCGAACCGATATGCGTGTGCCCGGCGACGACCACATGCGACATCAACCGCGCATTATCGTCGATGACGACATCTGCGCCAACGATGCAAAATGGACCGATTGCGGCGTTTGGCGATATTTTGGCGCCTTGTTCGACGATTGCGGTGGGATGAATGTTTCCGCCAACCGCAATATCCGATTTAATCTGAGGGTGAGCCACGATTACTCCTTGCGATCCAAAATCATCGCCGAATAAGTCGCCTCGGCGACCAACTGATCGTCTACTTTCGCTTCGGCGGAAAATTTCCAAATGTTGCCGCGGCTGCGTTCTTTTTTCACGTGCAATTTCAATTGATCGCCTGGAACGACCGGTTTGCGGAATCGCGCTTCGTCGATAGTCATAAAATAAACCAGCTTGCCTTCGGATTCCGGGCCCAATGTGCGCACCACCAAAATTCCGGCGGCTTGCGCCATCGCCTCGATAATCAAAACGCCGGGCATAACCGGGTGATTCGGGAAATGGCCTTGGAAATACGGTTCGTTGATCGATACGTTTTTAATGCCGACGCAACCGACATCTGGAACCACATCGACAACGCGGTCGATCATCAAAAATGGATAACGGTGCGGTATCATGCGCGTGATTTGCGCATATTCGATGACTTCGGACATTGGTTTGCTGTCTTTGATTGAAACGACTTTGGATTGTTCGGTGGACATAATATACAACCTCTTTTAACGATTGTCTTTATCTTGTGAAATCAAGATTCAGCGGTTTTTTTATGTTTGGACAACTGCGTCAAACTGGCGGTCTGACGGTGCCATTGCTTGATCGGCACGGCCGGGTATCCGCCAACGGCTTCGCCCGGGGAAATATCGCGCATTACGCCGGCCTTTGCCGCGACACGGGCGCCGCGGCCGATATTGACGTGTCCGGCGATGCCAGCCTGACCGCCCAATTGGACGTAATCGGCCAAAATGGTGCTGCCAGATATTCCAACTTGGGAAACAATTACGCACCCACGGCCGGTTTTAACGTTATGACCGATTTGCACCATGTTGTCGATCATGGTGCCCGCGCCGATTACGGTATCGCCAAGCGCCCCGCGATCAATGGTGCTGTTGGCGCCGATTTCCACATCGTCTTCAATTATAACGCGTCCCAATTGCGGGACTTTTACCGGCGCAACGGCATCCGGCGCGAATCCGAATCCTGGCTGGCCGATGCGCGCGCCGGGATAAATCACAACGCGGTTGCCGATTACACAATGGCTAAGCGTACAGCCGGACATAATATGGCAATCCTGACCGATCACCACATTGTTTTTTATAACGACGTTTTCTTCGATATATGTGCCTGCGCCGATTTCAACACCCTTGCCGATAACGGCGCCAGCAGCAATCCAGCACGGTTCGTTTATTTTGGCCGCCGGATCGATTATCGCCGATTCGTGGCGCGAGGATTCGGTGGGCATTTGTTTCGGATAAAAAGCCTGAGCGATCCGGGCATAGGATTTGTATGGATTGTTGGAAATCAGCAATTCCATGCCTTTGGGCCCGCGGCCGACATAATCCGGCGACACAACGCACGCGCCCGCTTTCGATTCGAAAAAAGCCGCTTGATATTTGCGGTTGTCGAAAAAACTGACATGCTCGGATCCCGCGTCGGCCAACGTCGCAACGTCGTTAAATTGGCGATCCATGTGCGCGCCGGGCAACAACTGCGCCTGCCCTACTCTGGCCAAGTCGGACAGAGTAAAAGGCCCGGCATTTTTATGGAATCGCGGATCCGCCATCGTGATTAATTGGTTTTGGCTTTTTCAGCCGGTTTCGACCCGCCGCCCATAACAACCGGAATCGATGTTACTTGTGCATCCAATGCCGTTACGGTTTCTTTGGTAATATCGACGCTGCGTTGCGCCAAAAACACCTGGCTGCGAGTCAATACCAAAGTCACGCCACGGTCTTCGGCGATTTTGCCGACAACCTGGAATACTTTGGATTGCAGATCCTGGGTCGCCTTGGCCATGGCCTGTTCCAACTTTTTGCGTTTTTCTTGGGCACTGCGTTGTGCATCGGCTACGTTCTTTTCAAAATCGCGGCGCTTTTTGGTGAAATCGTCGGCAGACAGCGACGCGCGCTGTTTTGCCAATTCCTGATCCTGGCCGCGCAATTTTTCTTCTTGTTTGGAAAATTCATCTTGGAAATTTTTACGCAATTTTTCCAATTGATCCTGAATGTTTTTCCCGGCTTTCGAATCTTTTAAAACCGCTTGCAAATCCACAACCGCAACCTTTAACGGCTTTTCGGCCGCCGCAGCATCGGCCGCGAATCCTTGTGCGGGCGCAATTAAAACCAGCATTGCGATCAGAATAATTTTTTTCATTGTTAATTTCATAATTAAAACCTCGTACCAAAGCTAAAACGGAATGCTTCTGTTTTGTCTTCCGGTTCATCCATGACCGGCACGGCGAAATCGACGCGGATAGGTCCGAACGGCGACCGCCAACTGACTCCGGCCCCAACAGAAGCCCGCAACGATCCAGAGTCCACCAATCCCGTCCCGGATTCGTCGGCACCCGTTAACGTGCCGACATCGGAAAACAGAGCGCCCAAGACACCAAGTTCTTCGGGCAATCCAATCGGGAATTTCATTTCGGCCGTTCCGGTTACATACCGGCTTCCGCCAAGGGCGTCGCCAGTGCCTACGTCCCGGGGGCCGATTCCGGCGGTTTCAAACCCGCGCAGATTATTGCCCCCGACAAAGAACCGGTCGGTAATACGTATATCCCGGCCAATTTTGGCAATATAGCCTGCTTCCATGGTTAATCCAAGTATCCAATTTTCGGAAATAGGCGTGTAATATCCGGCGCCTATTTCAGGGCGAATATACCGC
>CAYWJR010000083.1:0-4976 GCA_964458615.1 uncultured Alphaproteobacteria bacterium | reverse complement strand
GAATTGCGGGGAAAAGGCCTGCGCCTAAATCACTATTTTGGCGTTGGACTGGATTCGCCCATGCGCGAAATCCCAATATAATTTTTTGGCATGGGTTGCAACAGGGCCGGGGGCGGGGTATTCGCGGTTTTCAATTTGGCGGCATGCCCGCACCTTGAATAAATTTCCGGCTGAAAATACTTCGTCGGCGTTCATCAAATCGTCCATCGATACGATTTTTTCCTGCACCGAATATCCCGCATCGGCCAATAAGGCGGTAACGCGTTGCCGCGTGATTCCGTTTAAATAGCAATCGTTGCGTTTTGGCGTATAGACAATTCCGTTTTTTACGTAAATTAAATTCGATGTCCCGAATTCGCAAACATTTCCGTCCAAATCCATCATGATGGCGTTATCGAATCCTTTTTGTTTGGATTCGCATAAAACCAAATGAATGTTAGCATAAAGGCCGATCGCCTTGGCCTGGGTTGGCGCGGTGCGTGGATCCGGGCGGCGGTACGATGAAATGCAGGCGGTAAAAGTATCGCCCGCCCATGGGATTTCATGCACCACAACGGCAAAATTGATTTTATTCGGATCGGCCAAAACAATCCCTTCGGCCGCCCAAAATTCCGGGCGGACATACAACAATGCATCTTTTGGAAAACGGGCAATCGCTTGGCGGCAAATGCCGACAACCGTTTCAACATCGACGGGCGGGTTGACGCGCAGCCGTTTGGCCGACTCCATCAATCTACTGCAATGCAGTTCCAGATCGGGCGTAACGCCTTCGAATGTTCTTGCGCCATCGAATACTGCAACGCTGATCCACGATGCGTTGTCCAATGCCGCGATCATCGGCGGGTTGCCGGAATATTGATCGTTGGATTCAGACCAAAACCCGTCCTCGTTATATCGTTTTATGTAAGTAACTGCTGTCATGTGCGATGCGGCCGGTTATGATGCCAGTTTTTCTGGCGGAATAATGGTGCAATCCCATTTGCGCTTTTTTAAATCTGCACACGCATTCGCCGCTTCCTGTTGGCTTAATCCGTTCAATCGCGCGCGGTAAAGCCGTTTTTTCCCCCTGGCCATAGACGACACGGAAATATCTGCGATTTTTAAATGCGCGGTAGACCGTTTGGCGCGTGCCGCCGCGCTTTGCGCCAGCTGCTTGGTTTTAAACGCGCCTACCTGCAGTGCCCAATAATTTCCAGAAACAATATCGTCCGAAATTTGCGGGGCTGCGGGCGCAATAGACGCAACCGTATTTGCCGCAGGTTGTGGCGCGGGTTCGGTTATTTGCGCCAATTGTTCCGCAACGGACGATCCATCGCCAGACGGTTGGATTACGGCAACTTGTTCCTTGGCTGTGGTGTCGTCGTCGCCTGCGGTGTAATCTTCTTTTTCTAAGGCATCTGGAATATCTTCTTGGTCGGATACGGTGTGCGTGGTCGGCACCAAACCTTTTGGAACAGGATAGGCGGCATACGCCTTGCCGACGCCCAATTTGTCAAAATTCGCATCCAGCAATTTTTGCATTTGCCGGTCGCGCCATGGAGCGGAACGGCCGCCCATCACAACGCCCACCAAACGTTGTCCGCTGCGTTCGGCGGACGCCACCAGATTGAAACCGGATGCGCGGATATATCCGGTTTTAATGCCATCCAACCCCGGATAATTGCCCAGCAGGTGATTGTGATTGGAAATCGTTTGTCCGCGATACACAAAAGATTCGGTATTGAACATTTTGTAATAATCCGGGTAATCGCGGATCAATGCCTGACCCAAAACACCCATATCGCGCGCGGTGGTTGTTTGGCCGCGCGCCGGCAGGCCGGATGCGTTTTTAAATGTTGTGCGCGTCATGCCCAATTTTTTCGCCTTGGCGGTCATTTGTTCGGCGAATTTCGCCTCGCTGCCGGAAACGGATTCCGCCAACACAACGGCCATATCGTTTGCCGACCGGGTGATGATCGACAATAACGCGTTTTGCACGGTAATGGTGTCACCCGGGTTCAATCCCAATTTCGACGGCGGTTGCCGGGCGGCGCGTTTGGATATGCGCAGTTTTTGATCCCATTTCAATTTGCCGCTGGAAACCGCTTCGAACGTCAAATAGGCTGTCATCATTTTCGTCAATGATGCCGGTTTGCGCGGTTCGTGTTGTGCCTGTTCATCCAAAACCTTGCCCGTGTGAGCATCGAACACGATATGGGCGTAACGGGCATGAGCGGGAGCCGCCAAAACAAGCATGACCCAAAAGGTCATCATAAAAATCTTTAAAAGCGCTGTTTTATTGGTTTTTGGATGCATTTCGGACTGAGTTCGACTAGGGATAGCTATAAAAAATCAATATCATACTGGTTATAGTCTAATATTTTTGCGGGGGTACGGAAATATTAATCTTAATTATAGTTAAAACAATAATGGGATAACGGAATAAACGGCATACAAGTCACACGAAATTTTATTATTTTATGTTGCATCGCAAAAAGATTCTTGACAATTCGTTGACTTACAATTATATAAGTCTTATTGCAACGCAAAAAACCACTCAAAAAGACTGCGTACAGGCGAAAAAGCCGATGTGGATCTGATTATAGAAAATTTGGGCAAGGGTTAGTGGTTCGAGGCGTTTAACTGGATGGATTTAGGATTATAAAAGGAGTTTTATTATGGCTAAAGCAAAATCTAAAGGCGCGAAATCGACCGCAAAATCGTTTGAAAACGCGTATTCGAGTGGCAAAACCGGATTTGAATCCGCTGCCAAATCTTTCGAAAGCTTTTTCAACAGCAAAAGCATCGAAGACGCTGCGAATTTGAGCAAACAAAATTTAGACGCAGTTTTGGAAACCAGCAGCCTATGGGCGCAAGGTTGCCAAGAAATTAGCAACGCTTGGATGGGTTTTGCCCAGCAATCGCTGCAAACCAGCGTTAACGCAGCGAAAGAATTGATGGAATGCAAAACCTTGCAAGAAGCAATGGATCTGCAAAGCACATATGCTCGCGCTTTCTTTGAAGAAGCCGTGAACGAAGGTTCCCGTTTGTCGGAAATCTCGACACGCGTTGCTAACGAAGCGTTTTCGCCAGTTCGCGATTCGATCAACACCGCGATGGAAAAAGTTTGGAAAGCTGCTTAATAAGTCAGTTTCTACTACTTAAGTAAGAAAAGCCCAGGTTTTACCTGGGCTTTTTTGTTTTTTGATTTTTTGTTTTTTGGTCTGTTGCGGAATGTGTATAATTTTTAAATGATGCTTAATTCAGCCACTTTTAAAGCCTATTTGTAACACTATATCTATTTTAATGGGCGGCGCGTTTCAACTTCCAATCTTTCTTAATCATTTTGCGTGATACTATAATTACCGATAAGGTCACACATCATGCCCGACAATTCCGACCATAACGAACGAAACAACCCTGGATCGCCCGGTTTAATTTTGAAAACCCGGCCGAAAACCAAAAAACCTTCAATGTACAAGGTTTTGTTGCTGAACGACGATTACACGCCAATGGAATTCGTTGTGCATATACTGGAACGGTTTTTTCAAAAACCGCGCGACGAGGCAACGCAAATCATGTTGGAAATTCATTCGCGCGGTGTCGGTTTGTGCGGGGTTTTTACCCACGAAGTCGCCGAAACAAAGGTCGGAATGGTTATGGATTATTCGCGCGCCAATCAACACCCGCTGCAATGCACGATGGAAAAAGAATAGGCCAAAAGGAATAAGGAGACAGCCATGTTATCCAAAAACCTCGAAAGAACGTTGCACCGCGCCATCGATGCGGCCGCCGAATACCGCCATGAATTCGCAACGCTGGAACATTTGTTGTTGGCATTGACCGAAGACAACGACGCCATCGCGGTTATGCGCGCGTGCGGCGTGGACATCGCCGTTTTGCAAAAAGATCTGATAGATCATTTAAACACCACTTTGGAAAATTTAACCGTCGAATCGGCGGTGGAATCGAAACCGACCGCCAGTTTTCAGCGCGTCATTCAACGCGCCGTCATTCACGTCCAATCCGCGGGCAGGGCCGAGGTAACCGGCGCGAATGTGATGGTGGCGATGTTCAACGAACGGGAATCGTTCGCCGTTTATTTCCTAAGCCAGCAGGGCATGAACCGGTTCGATGCGGTCAATTATTTATCGCACGGCATCGCCAAGGCGCCGGGACGCAGCCAATATAAACGCCCATCCGGTGCGTCCGAAGAAGAATCGCCGGAGGCGCAAAACCAAAACGCCGCGGGTGGCGTCAGTGCGTATTGCACTAATTTGAACCACAAGGCGGCCGAAGGAAAAATCGATCCATTGATCGGGCGCGATCAAGAAGTGGAACGGATCATTCAAATTTTGTGCCGCCGCAGCAAAAACAACCCGTTGATGGTCGGCGATCCCGGCGTTGGTAAAACAGCCATTGCCGAAGGATTGGCATTGCGCATCGTGCGCGGCGAGGTGCCGGAAATATTGAAACAAGCCACCGTGTACAGCCTGGATATGGGCGCGTTGCTGGCGGGAACGCGTTATCGCGGCGATTTCGAAGAAAGATTAAAAACGGTTATAACAGAATTTGAAAAAGACCCGCATGCCATCATATTTATCGATGAAATCCATACCATTATCGGCGCTGGCGCGACCAGCAACGGCGCAATGGATGCGTCCAACATATTGAAACCCAGCCTGTCGAACGGATCGATCCGGTGCATCGGGTCGACTACGTTCAAGGAATACCGCAACCATTTCGAAAAAGATCGCGCATTGTTGCGGCGGTTCCAAAAAATCGATGTGAATGAACCGGCATTGGACGATGCCATTAAAATCATTCGCGGATTGAAAACGGTTTATGAAAAACACCACGGCGTTATTTATACCGATGCGGCAATCAAGGCGGCGGTGGAATTGTCGGCTAAATATATCGGCGACCGCAAATTGCCGGACAAGGCGATCGACGTCATCGACGAAGCAGGCGCGATTCAAAAATTGCGCAAACCCGAG
>CAYWJR010000082.1:0-5026 GCA_964458615.1 uncultured Alphaproteobacteria bacterium | reverse complement strand
AAGCATCCGCGCCGGTGGAGACTTTTGACGATCTAGGCGACGTTAAAACCAATATCCTTGCACGGGTTGCAAGATACCGCATCGCAATTGATCCAGCCCAGGCTGTTTTAGACTTGCGCGAGGTCGGGATTACCCAAAAAAATGCCCAGGCCGTTGTCGATTATTTGCTGATTGAGATTCCAGATTTGCGCCGTATCGATGTTAGCGATAATAAAATCGGGGTCAAGGGCGGCAAGCAAATCGCGCGGTTGAAAACAGTTCAGGAATTAACCGCGAAAAAAACCCAATTGAAAAGCCATGGCGTTCTGGCTGTTTCTCGTATGCCGGAATTGCGTTTGCTGGATGCGCCGGAAAATCCGATGGACGATATTGATGCGTTGCGTTTATCGAAATCCAAAACCATCACCCATATGCGTCTTCCGGGATCGATTGGCGATTTAGGCATGAAAAATTTATCGTACAGCGCGCAATTGAATTCCTTGCACATCGAAGGCGAGGGTGTAGGCGCTGCGGGCGCGGCGCATGTTACCGGTTTTCCGGCATTGCGTTATATTGAAATTCATACATCAAAAATCGGCAATGCGGGCGCATGGCACATCGCGCAAAGCCCGACATTGCAATCGGTCGGGATTTATCATTGCGGCCTTGACGACGAAGGTGTTGGATATTTGGCGGAAAAATTTGAATTGAAATCCAAGCCAGGCGAGAACCAGACGCAGTTATTAACTGCTGAAAGAAATCCGCCGGAAATTACCTTGAAACCAAAAAGAGTGCGGACAGCGAAAAAAGCGCCCGTGAATCAAGAATCCGAAAAGAAACCGTCGGAAAATCCCGCCAATTCGTTATTGCCGAAATCGCCGGATCACGGTTTTCAATTTGTATTCGTTGAAAATGCGCCCACCGGTGTTTATACCCAAACTTTTCCATCCAATCCGAACGGCGTTGGAACCAATCCGCCGCCGTTGCCGCAAACGCCCCCACCTTTGCCGCCTGTAAACAGAAATTTGGATAATTCATCGCCCGTGCAATTTGTTGTAACTGGATACGCGCCAGCAGGAAGCCAACGGTATTCGCAATTTGTGCCGGCGGAACCTGGATTCGATTACAATTTAAAAACAGGCATGATAGGAATCGGCGTTGCGGATGAAGCCGGCGCCAAGCCAGCGGAAAACCTGGCGGCTCAAATATCTGCACCTGGAAATGGATCCGATGGTTTGTATACATGGATGGGCGATGGTTTGAATCCATCAGCGAGGCTGCAATTGGTCAAAATTGAACCATCGGTGAACGCGTCCGGTATGGAATATTATCACCAGCCGACTGTAACATTCAGTTGTTTGGCCGTTAATCATGGCCTGCCGACTGGTATTGCCGATTTACATAAATTCGGCATTAAATTGATGCGGACACGGTAAGATTTTTATAGTTATAATCCACAGCATATGAAATCAAATCGAACAAGACGCACCGCGCTCAATCATGACAATCAAACCAGAACGGCGATTTTCCGGTTGCCGGATTTTCGTGCGGCAACGCAGATAAAATATTATCGCCAAAAATTGGGTCCCGCCGCATCCGCCGAATTGGCGGCGGAATATGTCCGTAGGTGCAATTCGGGTTCGAATCCATTTTCCAAAGTCGCATTCGAATATGGATTGTCGATCGCCATGATCGCCGAATCGCATATTGCCAAGGGCGATTTGAATTTGGCGGCGGATATATTCAAAGCCGGTTTGCAAACAACCCCTAAAAATTCGGTTTTATGGCGCGGTTTGGCAAAAGTTGAATTGCGGCGTGGCCGTGGGCAAAGACGTCAATTCGGCAATTTGGTAGCCGAAGATTGCGCCGCAAAAGCGGTTTCTTGCAATCCGCATGATATGCGCGCTGCCGCGTTATATGCGGATATATTGCGCATGAACGGCAATTTACAGGCCGCATTCGATTTTTTATACCCCGTCGCAAACAGGCGTTTCGATCACAATGTTATGTTGGCATTGTGCCGGATCGCGGCAAACGATTTCGGCGGCGTTGAATATAAACGCCTGGTCGATCGTTATTACGCCAACGGCGAAATCGCCCAAATCGAACAATATTCCGTGCGCCGCCATGCGGCCGGGGCAGATCGCGCGGAATTGCAACAAGGCCGAATTAAATTGGACAAACGCGGTTTGTTGCCAAGATCATATGAAATCCCACCCAGCGTTAACCAGCCCGATTCACGCCAACGCCGCAGGTAAATTTTACATTCCAGAATCGGTGTGCGGAACCGTAATCGTGGTGGGCAGATGGTTTTGCAAAAACGCCATCATTTGGGGGCTGTCCCATTCGGCCGATCCGTATAAACGGGCGATTTCCTTGCCCGATTCATCGATAATGAAACTGGCGGGCAAACCGGGCACGTTCCACACCTTGGCGGCCACGTTGGTCGAATCGGTGTATAGTTTCAAATTCGCTATTTTCAATTTATCGTAAAAAGACGGCACCAAATCGTTGTTGCGGTCTTGGTTTATCGCCAAAACCTCTAATCCCATGGGTTGCATCGCCGCCTGAAGCCGGGATAAAGACGGCATTTCCTTTACACAAGGAACGCACCACGTTGCCCAAAGATTCACCAGCAATAATTTGCCGCGAAAATCGCGCAAGCTGAATTGCTTTCCACCCGTATCATAGAATACAATGGCAGCTGGCTTTTGCGGTGGGTCTTGCAACAACAATCCGGGTATTCCGGTTTTATTATCGGCGATGGCGGGGGATGCGGCCGACAATACGACAATCGCGGCGGCCAGCATCAGGATCGAGCAGGCGGTTTTTAAAAATTTCGGCATAACGGGGATCATGACACAAAAACCTTTATCAAAAGTTAGCGGCGCGGAAAATTCATCCCCCGCCAAAAATTCTGAAACCAACACCATGTGGGGCGGGCGTTTTTCGATGTCTGCATCCGCCGCGATGGAACAAATTAACGTATCCATCGATTTTGACAAGCGTTTATATCGCCAGGACATCGCCGCATCAAAGGCGCATTGCCGCATGTTGGTATCGTCGGGAATTATAACGGCGGAAGATGGCAAAAATATTGCAACCGGTTTGGATAACATTTTAACGGAAATAGAATCCGGGCAGTTTCCGTTCCGCCGCGAATTCGAAGATATTCATATGAACATCGAAGCGCGTCTTGCGGAATTGATCGGCGATGCGGCAGGGCGGTTGCATACCGCCCGGTCGCGCAACGATCAAGCGGTCACGGATTTCCGTTTGTTCGTGCGCGACGCGATCGATTATATGGACCTTGCATTGCGGGAATTGCAATCGGCCTTGATCGCAAAATCCGAACAATATGCGGACGCAATTATGCCCGGTTACACCCATTTTCAATCGGCGCAACCGGTTACGTTCGGGCATCATTTGCTGGCTTATGTGGAAATGATTGGCCGCGACCGGTCGCGGTTGCGCGATTGCCGGGCGCGGTTGAACGAATCGCCTTTGGGCGCGGCCGCGCTGGCGGGAACTTCGTTTCCGATCGACCGGGCGCAAACCGCGCGCGATCTGGGATTCGACGCGCCGATGGCCAATTCGTTGGATGCGGTGGGGTCGCGCGATTTCGCGGTGGAATTTTTATCCGCTTTGTCGGCGATGGCGGTGCATTTGTCGCGCTTCGCCGAAGAATTGATCATCTGGAGCAATGACCGGTTCAATTTCGTGATTTTGCCCGAATCGATGACCAGCGGTTCGTCGATCATGCCGCAAAAACGCAATCCCGATGCCGCCGAATTGGTGCGCGGCAAGGCGGGCAAGATTTCCGGCGCGCTGCAATCCATGTTGATGCTGACCAAGGGATTGCCGTTGGCATATAACAAGGATCTGCAAGACGACAAGCCGGTTTTGTTCGCGGCGTTCGACGATGCCGCATTATGCGTTGCGGCGATGCAGGCGATGGCGCAGGGGATGGCCGCGAATACATCGGCGATGCGCGCGGCGGCCGACGGCGGATTTGCGACCGCGACCGATTTGGCCGATTATATCGTGCAAAAATTGAACGTGCCGTTCCGCAAGGCGCATCATATTGTCGGCGCGCTGGTGAAAATCGCCGAACAGAAAAACATATCCTTGAAACAATTGACGGTTGCGGATTTGCAATCGGTCGAACCGCGATTGACGGCGGAAAGTTTGCATGCGCTGGATTTGGATTTTTCGGTCGCCAGCCGCAAAAGTTTCGGCGGAACCGCGCCGGAAAATGTGCGCGCGGCGGCGCAAACCGCGCGTAAAAAATATTTATAAGGAAAATGGCGATGCAAAAACGATCTGTGAAATTTTTAATAATGGCCGCGGCTTTGTGCCTGTGCGTTATGGTTTCGGCGTGCGGCAAACGCGGCCCATTGGAAGCGCCGCCGGGCGGCAACCAAAATTACCCCGCAAAATATCCGAAAGAATAAATTATGACTTCTGCTTTTCCACTGCATCGCGATTTTTCTTATAAAGACGGCGTGTTGCGCGCCGAAAACGTTTCCGTCGCCGCGATGCACGGCGTTGCAGGAACGCCATGTTATATTTATTCCAAATCCGCGTTGGTATCGCGGTATCGCGAATTGGCGGATGCGTTCGGCGGGCTTGATGTGACGATTTGTTATGCCTTAAAGGCGCTGCCGAATATTCATGTGGTGCGGTTGTTCGGCGAAATGGGCGCGGGCGCGGATGTTGTGTCGATGGGCGAAATGCAGCGCGCAATAGAGGCAGGCATTCCAGCGAATAAAATCGCGTTTCCCGGTGTCGCCAAAACCCGCGTCGAAATCGATTTCGCCCTATCGGCTGGGGTAATGCAATTCAATGTCGAATCGGAATCCGAATTGCGGATGATTCAAGACGCCGCAAAAAAATTGAACATCAAAACGCGCGCTGTGTTGCGCGTGAATCCCGATGTCGACGCCAAAACGCATAAAAAAATCACCACCGGAAAAAAAGAAAATAAATTCGGCATCGATTTGAACGATGTCGCCGGGTTGTTGCGTTTGGCGCAATCCATGACACA
>CAYWJR010000081.1:4771-5109 GCA_964458615.1 uncultured Alphaproteobacteria bacterium | reverse complement strand
CCTGAATGATGCTGGCGTAAGTCGATGGGCGGCCAATGCCCAATTCTTCCAATTTTTTGACCAGACTTGCTTCGGAATAACGCGGCGGCGGCTGGGTAAAATGCTGTTCGCTGCGGATATTTTCCTTGCCCACATTTTCGCCCGGCTGCAATGGCGGCAAACGACCGCCTTCTTCGCCGTCTTCGGGTTCATCCAAAGTTTCCTGGTACAATTTCAAAAATCCGTCGAACACGACAACCGAACCTGTGGCGCGGAAAATATGTTTTCCATCGCCGCTTTTTAGATCCGCGCCGACTTGATCCAAAACCGCGCTTTCCATTTGGCAAGCGACGGTGCGT
>CAYWJR010000081.1:0-4761 GCA_964458615.1 uncultured Alphaproteobacteria bacterium | reverse complement strand
GCGTTTCCAGATCAATTCATACAAACGATATTGTTCGCCATCCAGATATTTTTCCATCTGCTGCGGCGTTCTGAAAATATCGGTTGGGCGAATCGCTTCGTGCGCTTCTTGGGCGTTTTTCGCCTTGCTGACATACGCGCGCGGCGAATCGGGCAGATAATTTTTCCCGAAATCGCGTTCGATGTAGCGGCGCGCCTGGCCAATCGCTTCGCCCGACAATGTGATACCGTCGGTACGCATATACGTAATCAAACCCACCGTTTCGCCGCCGATTTCTACGCCTTCGTATAATTGCTGCGCCAGTCGCATGGTGCGGCTGGCGGTTAAACCCAATTTGCGCGACGCTTCTTGTTGCAATGTCGATGTGATAAACGGCGCGTATGGATTGCGGCGCACGGTTTTTTTGTCGATGTCGGCAACGGTGAATTGTTGCGTTTGCAAAGTCGCCAAAACATTGTCGGCGGCGTCTTTGTTGTTCAAATCGAATTTTTCCAATTTCTTGGAATTGAAATGGGTCAGGCGCGATTCGAAATTCTGCCCCTTGGCGGATTTGAATGTGCCCAAAACACTCCAATATTCCACGGGTTTGAATATTTCGATTTCCGATTCGCGTTCACAAATCAAACGCAAGGCAACCGATTGCACCCGCCCGGCCGAACGCGATCCCGGCAATTTACGCCACAAAATCGGCGAAATGTTAAATCCAACCAAATAATCCAAGGCGCGGCGCGCCAAATACGCGTCCACCAACTGGCCGTCGATGTCACGGGCATGATCGAATGCTTCTTTGACGGCGGATTTTGTGATTTCGTTAAACGTGACGCGGCGGACGTTAATATCCTTTAACGCGCGTTTTTCTTGTAATACTTCTTTGACGTGCCAGGAAATCGCCTCCCCCTCGCGGTCGGGATCGGTCGCTAGATATAAAGTATCGGCGCCTTTTAATGCCTTGACGATTTCGGCGATGCGTTGCTGGCCACGGTCTTCCAAACTCCAGATCATGGAAAAATCATTATCCGGGCTGACCGATCCGTCTTTGGACGGCAGGTCGCGTATATGGCCAAAGCTGGCGATGACGGTATAATCCGATCCCAGATACTTATTAATGGTCTTTGCCTTGGCGGGCGATTCGACGATAACGACGTTGCTCAACGGATATATCCCCTGAAGTTATAAAGTTGTCTTTTATACTCTAATGATAGAATAATGCAACTTTATTTCCAGGGAAGCGCTGTAAGCGGCCTGCCAGCTCTAATTCCATGACAACCGACATGACGATTGCGGGCGGCAATTCGGACAACCGGATCACATCGTCAAGCGGGGTTGGCGTCGCCCCAAGCAGTTCCAAAATCACCGGCGTGGATTTGGCGATTAGGTCTTCGGTTTGTTGTTCTGCGAACGCCAGCGCCCGGTAAAACAAATCCGATTTGGCATGCGCCGATGGCGGGCTTATGCGGCGCAACACATCGATAATGTCGTCGGCGGATTCCACCAATGTGGCGCCTTGTTTGATCAAACTGTTCGTGCCATTGCAACGCGGATCCAACGGCGATCCCGGGACCGCGAACACTTCGCGGTTTTGATCCAGCGCGCACCGCGCCGTAATCAACGAACCGGATTGCAACGCCGCTTCGATCACAACGATCCCCAGCGACAATCCAGAAACGATTCTGTTGCGGCGCGGGAAATGCCGCGCCTGGGGATTTATGCCGAATTCGATTTCGCTGATCAAAACGCCTTGATCCGCGATTTGATCGTATAATTTTTGATTGTCGGGCGGATAAACTTGGTCGATGCCGCCGGCCATAACCGCAATCGTACCGGTTCCAAGCGATGCCGTGTGCGCCGCCGAATCGATGCCGCGCGCCAAGCCGGACGATATGACATACCCTGCCCCGCCCAAATTCGATGCCAAAATTTCGGTGAATTTACGCCCCGCCGCCGATGCATTGCGCGTGCCCACAATTCCAACGCAAGGTTTCTGCAACAAATGCGCATGGCCGCGGATGGATATAACCGGCGGCGCGTCTTCGACTTGGCGCAATAAATCGGGGTATTCGGCATCGCAGGCCAAAATCAATTTGCAACCCGATTTTTGGTGCATTTCGATTTCCGCATCGGCCTGATCGATTGTGCAAATTTTCAATTTGCCGGATTTGCCGCCCCGGCGCGCCAGATCGGGCAATGCCGCAATCGCCTTTGACGCGGTGCCGAACCGGCCGATCAATTGGCCAAACGTAATCGGCCCCACATTTTCCGACCGGATTAAACGCAACCAATCGCGGCGTTCCGCGCCAGTGGATTCTGCTGGTTCGATTGCCGCGAACGCAGCCGTTTTGTTACGCGCCGCCGTATGTGCCATCGGCGGGATCCTGATTCGGTTTTGCGGTTTTTTTCGACAGATTGATTTTGGTTTCGGCGCCATTGATCAAACGCTGAATATTGGATTTGTGTTTGGCGATCACCAGCGCGCAAATGAAACAAGTCGCGTAAAAAAGCGGCGTGGAAAAATCGAAAACGAATTTGCCGATAAACGGCGTCAACGCAGCCGCCGTCAATGCAGCCAGCGAAGAATATTGAAACGCAAACGCCATGCCCAACCAAATGATCAATATCATCAAACCCAACAGCGGGTTTAACGCAACCATTGCGCCGAATGTGGTCGCAACGCCCTTGCCGCCCTTGAACGACAGCCATATCGGGAAAATATGCCCCAAAATAACGGCGACCGCGCCAACCGCCAAATGCATATCGCGGAATTCCATCAGATGTTGCGGCATGAAAACGTAACCGGCCAAATACACGCCCAGCCAGCCTTTGAACGCGTCGCAAAACAACGTTAAAAACGCCAGAAATTTACGCCCCGTGCGCAACACATTGGTGGCGCCGATATTGCCGGAACCGATATTGCGGATATCGCCCAGCCCGGCATATTTCGTAATCAATAAACCGAACGGGATCGCTCCGACGAAATAGCAAAATAAAAATACAACCGACAGACTGATATAATCGAACGCGCCCATGATATTATTCCCCAGATTTCAACAGCCATTCCAAAACCGCCATGCGCATGGCCACGCCGTTGCGGACTTGGTCTAAAATAACGCTGTGTTTCGGATCGTCCGCCAATGCGGAATCCAATTGCACGCCGCGATTGATCGGCCCCGGATCCATCACAATCGCGTCCGGTTTGGCGTGTTTCAATTTCTGATGATCCAAACCGTAATAAAAGAAATATTCGCGTTCATTCGGAATTTCTTCGTTCTGCATTCTTTCTTTTTGAATGCGCAATGCCATCACCACATCCGCGCCCTTGATGCCTTCGGCCATATCGGTGAATGTTTTCACCCGGCCGTTAAAATAATCTTTCGGCATCAAGGATTGCGGCGCGATCGCGCGTACCGATGCACCGTATTTTATCAATAAATGAATATTCGACCGCGCCACGCGGCTGTGCGCCAAATCGCCGCAAATGGCGACTTGTAAATTGCGCAATTCGCCTTTGTGACGGCGCATGGTGAAAATATCCAGCAACCCCTGGGTCGGGTGTTCGTTATTGCCATCGCCCGCGTTGATGATGGGAATGGCCATATGCCGCGACAATTCGTTCAAAACAAAAGATTCCGGGTGGCGGATGACGATGGCCGATGCGCCCAGCGCCTGTAAATTCAACATCATATCCAGGAATGTTTCGCCCTTGTTCAAACTGCTGTGTTCGACGGCGACATTGACAACGTCGGCGCCCAGCCGTTTGGCGGCCATTTCAAACGAAATGCGCGTGCGGGTGGAATCGGCAAAAAATAAATTGACAATCGATTTGCCCAGTAACGATTTTTTCAATTCGGCTGGCGGCGGGCCGGTTAAAAAAAACTCCGCCCTTGCGCACAAGGATTCAATTTGATCCAGCGTTAAATTTTCGGTCGACAGCAAATGGCGGGGTAATGCGGACATGCCGCATGGTTATAAATAATTAACTGCGCCCTGGCAATATGCCATGCGCTGCGGGTGGATTGTTTGCCCGAATATTGGAAAATTATTCGAGGCCTTTGTCCAGGAATTCAAAGCCTCCGCCCAAATACAACCACGCCGCCACCACGATGATCGGAATGATTACCAAAAACCATATCCAACCAGCAAGGCGCCAACTGGCCGCCGAACCGAACACTTCGTTCCAATCTGTATCGTCATCACTCATAGGTTTATTATATCCTTCTAAGCGCCTGATTTTTGCATAAATATCGGTATATTTGGTTAATAATTCGGTTGACAGAAACATTTTTATAATTTTCTTAAAGGATACAATTAAAAAGCTTATTTGAAGAGATTGATGTAATATCGCCCGTACGCGCCCTATCAACGCCCCGCATGGCGGAAATTGCAAAAAACCGCGCCAATAAAAAATGCGCGGGACAAAAGTTAGGGCATAAATACGCATTCGATGTCATTATGTTTTTACATCCGCCCGCCATTGGTGTATACAGCCCGTTCATAGCGAAATGTGGTCGCCCGCCATTAGCGCGTAAAAGCGCGAGCGGAAATAAAACAGGCCACGTCGATGTGAATATGAGGATGCGAATACGAGGACGTGGCCGCCACCACAAGCGCGAAGCGAGTGGGCAACACATAAAGCAACGAGGCCACGTTGCGAGAAAAGAGTTGCTGTATGCGGGGACGTGGCCGAGTGGCTGAAGGCAACGGTTTGCTAAATCGTCATACGTAGTAATACGTATCGAGAGTTCGAATCTCTCCGTCTCCGCCATT
>CAYWJR010000080.1:0-5166 GCA_964458615.1 uncultured Alphaproteobacteria bacterium | reverse complement strand
CGGATAAAATCCAAAGCGCGAATACAACGCCCGCGGCGATGCCCCATATTTTTTGCCGCCGAATCCGGGCGGAACCGCGCCATTGAATTTTTGCCTGCCGCGGCGGAAAATATCTTCGAAATCCGGCGGCATGCCGTCATTGCCGCCGCCCTTGTTACCGCCCCTTTTTTGGCCCCAGCCACCGCCGCCGGATGAACCGGAATCGCCGCCGCCGGACGAAGGCGGATCGCCCCACGGATTGACGGCGTGAATGGAAATTTTGGATTTTAAAATCGAAAACATGATCTGGATCCTGCGAATTGTGACGGTGGAATTTGCCTATAATATTGTGGAATAATGCGGACAGTTGAATTAGATTAAGAGTTATGAAAATCAATATAAAGAAAGATCCCGCCGCATGCAATCGGTAACCAAACCCAGTTATCCAGGCAATCCTTTTATGGATCGGCCGCAATTGGATGGCATCAAATCGGTTAAAAAAATAATCGCCGTCGCATCCGGCAAAGGCGGCGTCGGCAAATCGACCACCGCCGTCAATTTGGCCATCGCGCTGGCGCAATCGGGATTGAAAACCGGATTATTGGATTGCGACATATACGGCCCGTCGATTCCGCATATGATGGGCATCAACCGCAAACCGGATATCGATCAAAACAATAAAATGATCCCGTTGCGTCAACACGGCGTTTCGTTGATGTCGATGGGTTTTTTGGTTCCGGCCGATTCCGCCAATATTTGGCGCGGCCCCATGGTGATGGGCGCAGTCGTTAAAATGTTGGGCGATGTGGAATGGGGCGATTTGGATATCATGCTGGTGGACATGCCGCCCGGCACGGGCGATGCGCAATTGACATTGGCGCAACGCGCGCCGATCGCGGGCGCGGTCATCGTATCGACGCCCCAAGACATCGCGTTGATCGATGCGCGCAAGGCCGTCGTTATGTTTCAAAAAGTCAACGTGCCGATTTTAGGCATCATCGAGAACATGAGTTATTTTTGCTGCCCGAATTGCAACCACCGCAGCGATATATTCGCCCATGGCGGCGCGCGGGCGGAGGCAGAAAAATTGGACGTGCCGTTTTTGGGTGAAATCCCGCTGGACATGCAAATCCGCCAATCGTTGGATTCCGGGCAATCATCGGTTTTAGCCGATGCGGCCTGTGCCAAAGCATATGTGCAAATCGCCGCGCAAATTACCGCCAAAAATTAATAAATTTCATTTATTTTCAATATGTTATTTTTTAATTTAAAAGCTGGAAATAAGGTCGTTTTTATTGTATCCTAAAAGACAATGAAACATAACCAATGGACAGGATGGGCGGCAAGCGCCCTTGTTACCGCAACCGGAATATTGGGCGGCTGCGGAATGCCGCAACGCCAAGATCCCGTTGCGCCGATTGCGGCCGTTGGGCAAACGGAATCAATCGCCCTTGTGGTGAAACCGCCGACATTGGAAGAATACAAACAATATTTTGCATCCCCCGAATTGACTGCCCGCGACATGATGGCGGCATCGGCGTGGGCATTGAACCGCGCCAGCAACGGCGAACGATTGCCATTTGCTTTTTTGTACGGGCTTGAGAACGCAATCAACGCGCGTCATCAACAATTGCCGGAATTTGTGCGCAATGCGATTGGATCGAATTATTGGCCGGCGACTTATAATGATAATTTGGAATCGTTTGTCGCGGACACGCCGGAAAAAGTTAAAACATTTTGCGCGACGATGTATTGGCAATCGGTCGTTTTGAATGTCGGGGAAAATCCCGTTACGGCGATGATGAACAAACCGCAAATTTATAAATTGGCGGAAAAATATTCAAAACCCGCCGACCGGGTTAAATTCGGACTTGAAAAATACGATACCCTGACGGACGCGGATTTATATCCGCGATTAATGTCGAATCTTTCTACCGGCATTTTGAACCCCGCCGAAGCCGAATTATTTTTGCACACCGCCGCGCGGTTGATGTCATGCGGCACCATTAACGCGAAAATCGTGCCTACTACCGACGCCGATGCGGATTTTTTCGGATTGCCAAAACAAAAAATTATCGCCGTTGCCGATGCATCGGAAGCGAATGACGTCCGTTTGATTACTTGGTTGAAAAATGACGGCAGCAAAGAATCGGCGTTTTACGTAAACGGCAACAGAGTCGATCTTGACGCCGCGACATCCGTGGAACTAGCATTAACGTCCAAACCGGATAAATTAAAGCCAATCGCGATAAACGCCGACGATGCGAAATTGGCTGGCATGGCGGTCGGTCGAATCGTCGAAATCACCGGGTATTCCGAATCCAAATCCGCCAAAATGGCGCTTTATTACGACGATACCGGAAATATCTGCAGCAACTCTTATGAAGACGGAAAGTTCATCGAACAAACATATGTAGGCGCAGGATCCGCAGAAGCCGCAAGAGCCATAAATATTTTGCGCCGGATCGAACGGTCGGAAACAGCGATTTCGCGCCTGTCGGCGGAAATTTTACAAACCAATCCGGTTGCGAATATTCACCCGCGATATTTGCCCGTACTGCCGGCCGCGCGCGGCGATACACAAACCAGCGTTATTCAAACATTGTTCCGCGGCGCGTGCAAAGGCCGTTAAATTTTTACACAGCCATTTTATGGCGGCTTATTCCCTTGGCTAAAACGATAATCTTTTCTGTTATTTTTCCCTCCTTTTATATAATATTGTAATAATTAATACATAAATATTATGTATATATTATATATATGAAAACAAAAAGGAAATTAAATAACATGGGATACCGAAATAGAGAAGATGAAGAAAGCCCAGCAGCCAAAGCAGTTGGCGGAATTTTAGCAATCGCCATCACCGCCGCCGTTCCCCTGATCCGGTCTTGCGACCGGCCATATGATGGGTCGCTTGCCCAAACCACCAGCCAGCGCGCGATTTTATTCAATTACAATAAAGACGGAAAAAACCCCGCCAATATGGCCTATGCCGTTTGGAAAGATGGCGGGCATACCCAAATCGGGCAAATGCAATCAACCCGCGAAAAAGTCGATGTCGGCGATGACAGCAGCGCGATTTATTACAATTACTCCGCCATTGTTTTACAAGGTTCATCCGCCATTCAAGCGCAACAGCGTCTGGCCGAAGTTTTTAAATACGATATTTCGCCCAAGGGTGGGATTACGATTTATTCGGCATCCTGGAAAATAAATTCCAAAGGCGTTTGCGAATTTTCCGGCATTCGGGAAATTCCAGCCGCCGAACAACCGGCGGTTAAACAAGATGCGCTGAAAATACTGAACGCGCCGGTAATTAATGTCGAAAAAACTTCGATGGCGTTTCCAACCAACGCAATGCCCATCTTGATGCAAAGAATGCGCGCGGCTTGATACTTAATCGATTCCATCCAATCCTGATCCGCAAACGATCGCGCATATTTTTTCGTGCGGTTTTATTTTCACCTTGCCGCCGATCAATGCGGCAACCGCCGCCGCGCCCGCCAATTCCGCCGCGATGCCCATTTCAAACCACAACCACTGCGCGGCATGATGCATGTCGTCGTCGCTGACCAAAACGATTTTTTCGACATGTTTGCGCACGATTTCGAAATTGTTTCTGGTGGTCTGGCTCATGGATAATGTGCCGGCGCGGGTATTCACCGACGGCAATTTGACGATTTTGTCTTGGCGCAACGATTGATACAATGTCGCGGCGCCAACAGGTTCGACGCCGATGATACGGATTTTTTTATTGATGCCGTGCGCCGCCAATGCGACGCCGCCGATCAAACCGCCGCCGCCAACCGCCACCACGATAACATCGACATCCGGCAGATCCTCGAGAATTTCCAAAGCAACCGTGCCCTGCCCCGCAATTACCGCGCGATCGCCGAACGTGTGAATAAACGGCACGTTCGCGTCTTTGGATTCCTTGCGCGCGCGCATCAATGCGTCTTGGAAAATGGGGCCTGCGGTTACGGTAACGCCGCCGAACGCGTGCATGTTGTCGCGTTTGGCCGGATTGATCGATTTGGGGACATAAATAGTGGCATTCGTTCCCGCCACCATCGCCGCATACGCAACCGCAATCCCGTGGTTGCCGCCGGATGCGGTGACAACGCCGTTGCGCAATTCGGATTTCGGCAGCGCCAGAACGCGGTTCAACGCGCCGCGCGCCTTGAAACTGCCGGTGACTTGTAAATTTTCCAATTTTAAAAATAAATTCCGCGCGCCTTTTATATCGTACAACAAATTCCGCGCCGGCATTAACGGCGTGCGGCGCACATATGGCGCGATCGATTGCCGCGCCAACAATACGTCATGCACCGACAATGCGCGCCGGTTTAAAATTGCGGATTTTTGCGGCAATTCCGGTTGCGATTTGGCGCGGATTTTTATTTTTGGCTTGCGTTTTTTGGGCACTGTTTTTTCACTGAATTGACGGATAATAACGGACAAACCCATTATCCATCAACCGGCAACGCAAATCATCCCCGCGCCGCGTTTGGCGCAAAAATATTGCGTTGCAGTGCGGCTATAAAAACGCGGCCTAGGCGGTTTTTGCCTGTGGCGCCGGATTGTCGTTGATACCCATCGCGTCGCAAAATTCGCGCCATTCGCGTTTGCCCAAACCGGCATTCGCTTCGGTCACTTTTTCGCCCGCCAGCATGCGTTGCACCACGGCCAAAGCGTTTTTCGACAAATTCACCGCGCCTTCACGGTATTGTTGATACGCATCGTAAGTCGCCGGAACCCATTTTTGCATGGTTTGCAACAACGTTTCGGCGTAAACGCGGATTTCATATTGCGCGTGGGGATCGGCCCGCAGGCGGCAGAAATGCATTAAATTGTGCAAATCGGTTTTCCAATACCATTGCGTATAAAAATTCAGATTCAGATTCATCCGCGCCAATTCCCGCGCCAGGCCTGATTTATTGGGATCTAAAATTTGCGGTTCGGTATCTTCGCCGCCATCATCGCCTTTCAAATTCATCATTTCCATATAATGATCGAAACAACGTTCGGAATCGTCGCGTAGGATTTTCAAAACTTTTTGCGCTTCTTCGCCTTGTAAAACATCGGCTCTGCCTTGGCGGTTTAATTTCGACTGCACGCCCAATTGTTCCGGCGCCGGTATATAAAATTCTTTGTCCATGATCGAATAACGCGCGGAATATTCGTTCA
>CAYWJR010000079.1:0-5274 GCA_964458615.1 uncultured Alphaproteobacteria bacterium | reverse complement strand
GTTTTTATTTATGCCCCAAGGATATATCCAATTAAGACAATAATCAATTCATCAAGCCGTGGCGTATTTAATGGCTTGCCCAGCATCTAACCTGGGATATGTGGTTTTGGGAGTGAATTGCCCCCTAGCTATTGCAAAAAAAATGCTGTAAAAACAACCATCTTAGACCAAAAGGACAAAGCATGCCGGACATGGCCATAAAATTAAAAACCAAATTGCAATATAAACGCGTGTTATTGAAATTGTCGGGCGAGGCCTTGATGGGCAGCCATGAATATGGTTTGGATCCTGTTGTGGTGCAACGCATCGCAACCGAAGTATCGGAAATCCATAAAATGGGCGTCGAAGTATGCATGGTGGTTGGCGGCGGCAATATTTTCCGCGGCATATCCGGCGCTTCGGCGGGAATGGAACGCGCATCGGCCGATTTCATGGGAATGCTGGCAACCGTGATCAACGCGCTTGCGTTGCAAGACGCGCTTGAAAAAATGGGTACGACCACGCGGGTGCAATCGGCCATCGCCATGCCTTCGGTGTGTGAACCGTATATCCGTCTGCGCGCCGAACGCCATTTGGAAAAAGGCCGCGTGGTTATTTTCGCGGCCGGAACCGGAAATCCGTTTTTCACGACCGATACTGCGGCGGCGTTGCGCGCGTCGGAAATGAATTGTAACGTTTTGATGAAGGCGACCAAGGTCGACGGCGTTTATTCCGCCGATCCGAAAAAAGATTCCAAGGCGACGCGTTACGACAAATTGACGTACCTGGAGGTTCTAAGCAAGGATTTAAAGGTGATGGATGCGGCGGCCATTTCGTTGTCGCGCGAAAACAAAATTCCGATCATCGTATTCAATCTTGAAACGCATGGCGCGATGCGTGATGTGCTTTCCGGCAAAGGCAAATTCACGATTATCGAAGAAAGATAAAATCACAAGAGAGGTTGTTATGTCCGATGTTGTTCTAGGCGATGTAAAAAAACGTATGGATGGGGCGCTGGAAACATTCCGCAAGGAATTGAGCGGATTGCGCACCGGCCGCGCCAGCCCGCAATTGCTAGATCCTGTCGTTGTCGATGCGTATGGCAGCAAAATGCCGTTATCGCAGGTCGGCAGCGTGAATACGCCCGAAGCGCGTTTGATCACCGTTCAGGTATGGGATCAAGGATTGATCAGCGCGGTTGAAAAGGCGATCAAAGACGCGAATTTGGGTTTGAATCCGTCCAGCGAAGGAAACATGATCCGTTTGCGTTTGCCTGATTTAACCCAGGAACGCCGCACGGAATTGACCAAGTTGGCCGGTAAATACGCCGAATCGGCGCGCGTGTCGGTGCGCAATGTCCGCCGCGACGGCAACGAAGCCGCCAAAAAATTGGAAAAAGATAAAAAAATCACCCAAGACGATTTGGCGCGCCTGGAAAAAGAAGTGCAGAAATTGACCGACGATCATGTAAAAAAAGTAGACGAGTTGTTATCGGTCAAAGAAAAAGAAATCATGCAAGTGTGATGAACGGGAAAAAATCCCGTCAGGAACAATGACGCAAACATTGAAACACATCGCCATTATTATGGATGGCAACGGCCGCTGGGCGAAACAGCGCGGTTTGCCGCGCACGGCGGGTCACGCCCGTGGCGCGGAATCGGTTCGCCGCGCGTGCGAGGCGGCGATAAAGCATAATATCCCGTATTTAACGCTGTTCGGTTTTTCGTCGGAAAATTGGTCGCGCCCCGAAGAAGAAGTGCAAGAATTGATGGGATTGTTGAAACGGTATTTGCAATCTGAAACCGCGCAATTGCATCAGAATGGGATTCGTTTGCGTTTTATTGGCGATCGCCGCCGGTTGGCGCAAGATATTATTCAGATGATGGAACAAGCCGAAGAATTGACCCGCGCCAACACATCGTTGAATTTGACCGTGGCGTTGAATTACGGTGGACGTCAGGAAATTTTGCGCGCCGTATCGCGGATATTGTTTCAATCTTTTCAAGCGATGGCATTGGATAAAATGGATAACGCGCCGAAACCGCACAGCGCCGCGCCGGTTGTTCCGTGGGATTTGGACGATGCGTCGTTCGCGCAATATCTGGATACTGCGGAATTGCCCGATCCCGATTTGATCGTCCGCACGTCGGGCGAAAAACGCATCAGCAATTTTTTGCTGTGGCAAGCGGCGTATGCGGAATTCGAATTCATGGATGTTTTGTGGCCCGATTTCTCGGAAGAACATTTGGTGGCAGCCATCGAAAATTACCATGGCCGCGACCGCAGATTCGGCAAGGTGCGGCATGGCTAGGCTGTTGGATCGCAATTTCATGGTTCGGCTTGCATCCGGCGTGATTTTGCTGCCGCTGGTGGTTTGGATTTTATATTTGGGCGGCGGGATTCTGGACATCGCGCTGGCTGGCGCGGCGTTCGTGATGGCTTATGAATGGTACATGATCATTGCGCCGCGTGCGCGTTCTTGGCGTTTGATCGTCTGGGCTGCATTGGGTGTTGTTTGGATTTTATTGCCGATCGTATCGATCGCATTGTTGCGTAAAATCGATTTCATGGCGGTTTTATTTCCATTATTGACCGTTATTGTAACCGATACCATGGCGTATGTCGGCGGGCGTTTGATCGGGGGGAAAAAATTGGCGCCTTCGATCAGTCCTGGAAAAACATGGTCGGGATTCATAACCGGCATTTTGTCGGCCGGAATTTTTTCCGCCGGATTCCTGTATTACGATTTGGGTATTGTTTATGTGCCTGCGATTGTGGCGATGTTGATCGTCGGATTGTCGTTGGGGCTGGTTTCGCAAATCAGCGATCTTTTGGAATCCAAATTTAAACGCCATTTCGGCGTCAAGGATTCGGGAAAAATCATTCCCGGTCACGGCGGATTACTGGATCGTACCGACAGCCTGGTTTTGACATTGCCGTTGTATCTGATCATTGTGATCTTGGGCGTGCAATATGCCGCAGTCTAAAAAAACAATTTCTATTCTTGGATCGACCGGATCGGTTGGCCAACAAACCGCCGCTATTTTACGGCAATATCCGGATCGGTTCGATGTGGATTGCTTGGTCGCCAACAATAACGTCGAATTGTTGATCGAACAGGCATCGCAACTGCGCCCCAAATTGGTGGTTGCCGCCAATCCCCAACATTTAAACCGTTTGCGCGAATCCCTGGCGCCTTTGAATATCGATGTCGCGGCCGGGGATTCCGCGGTTATCGATGCGGCGTCGCGCCGGGTCGATATATGCGTTGCCGCAATCGTCGGTTTTGCGGGATTGCGGCCGACATTCGCCGCGATCCAGCACGCCAAAAGATTGGCGTTTGTCGGCAAAGAATGTTTGGTTTGTTCCGGAAATATGTTTTTGGACAGGGCAAAAAAATATGGATGCGAAATTATTCCGACCGATTCGGAACACAGCGCGATTTTCCAATTGCTTTTGGGGCAAACGAAAAAGATCGATTCGGTCACGCTGACCGCGTCCGGCGGCCCGTTTTGGGATTATACATCCAATCAAATGCGCAACATTAAACCCATCCAGGCAATCGCGCATCCGGTGTGGCGCATGGGCAAAAAAATATCCGTCGATTGCGCGACGTTATTCAATAAGGGACTGGAAATTATCGAAGCGCATTATTTATTCGGCATCGATCCCGATAAAATCAAGGTGCTGATCCACCCCAAAGGCATCGTGCATTCGTTGGTATCGTTCCAGGACGGTTCGGTATTGGCGCATATGGGACTGCCCGATATGCGCATGCCCATATCCTATGCCTTGTTTTACCCCGACCGGGCGGAACATCCGGCATCCCGTTTGGATCTTGAAACCATGCCGGCGCTGGAATTTCATGCCCCGGATCATGTCCGGTTCCCATCGCTGAATATGGCCAAAAATGCCATGAAACAAGGCGGAATGGCGCCATTGGCGCTGAATGCGGCGAATGAGGTGGCGGTCGACCGGTTTTTATCCCAAGAGATTGATTTTATTAATATTTTCTCTTTGGTTGCAGATATGCTAGATTTGGCCGCTGGGTGGAGTGGATGGTCGCAAGATCCAAGCAGTTTGGATCAAATGACCGCTTTCGACACTCAGGTTCGCGCCCACGCCGCAACATGGCAACCGCGCGGCATTTCTACAGCAACGGCATAAAGGCAATAAAATCCGCCCCGTGCCGTTTTCATCGCAACCTCTTTAAGGAATCAAGGAATCGCTATGCTGGAATATTGGATGTCGCATTTGGACATGATTTGGAATTACCTGATCCCGTTTTTGGTTGTCTTGACCATTCTGGTATTCGTGCATGAATGGGGTCATTACCAAGTCGCAAGATGGTGCAAAGTAAAAGTCGAAGTGTTTTCCATCGGCTTTGGTCCTGAATTGTTCGGCCGCACCGCGCGCGACGGAACCAGATGGAAATTCAGTCTGATACCGCTAGGCGGATATGTGAAAATGCTGGGCGATATGGATGCCGCTTCGTCGCGGGCATCGATGGAAAAAATTCCAGAATCCGACCGCCAATATTCTTTTCCTATGCAATCGGTTGGCGAACGCGCCGCGATTGTATTCGCGGGTCCTGCGGTCAATTTTATCTTTGCGATTATGGTTTTGGCCGGAATGTATGTCGTTTGGGGTCAACCTTATACCGCGCCGATTGTCGAAGCCGTTACGGCCGAAGGCGCGGCATCCGGCGCCGGTATCAAACCCGGCGACCGTGTTTTGACGATCGATGGATCGTCGATCAACCGTTTCGAAGATTTGCAGCGCGCTGTGCAAATCAGCGCCGGTTTGCCTTTGCATTTGGGCATTGACCGCGGGGGTGAAAAACTGGACATCACGGTAACTCCGAAAATCCGTGAAATCACCGACCGGTTCGGCAATATCCATATGTTGCCGCAAATCGGGGTGCAAAGCACCAAATTGGAATACGAAAAACGCAATATCGGATCGGCATTGAAATATGCGGTTATCGAAACTTATGATTTATCGGCTGCCACCATGCGCGCCTTGGGTCAAATTATCGTCGGCGTACGCAGCCCAAAGGAATTGGGCGGGCCGTTGCGCATCGCGCAATTGTCGGGGCAGGCGGCGCAAATCGATTTGCCGGCCATTGTCGGATTGATCGCGTTGTTGTCGATCAATTTGGGATTGATCAATTTGTTCCCAATCCCATTGCTTGACGGCGGGCATTTGGTTTTTTACGGTATCGAGGCCGTTCGCGGCAAACCGCCATCCGAAGTGGTCATGAATGCCAGCGCGATGATCGGTGTCTTTATTGTC
>CAYWJR010000078.1:0-5418 GCA_964458615.1 uncultured Alphaproteobacteria bacterium | reverse complement strand
GCCGCCGTAATTGTACCGCACCGCGTAATATGGCGCGTATAATTCCAAATACCGGTATTCCAAATGCCGCCGCCACGTGATACCGCGCGTTTCTTCGCCGTGCACCGACGATTTTACCGCCGATTCGATGCGGCGGAACATTTTGCCCTTGAATTCGCGGTTGAAAATCCGCGCCGCGTCCAACGTAAATGGAATCACATTCGCGTTCAGTTCCATGCCGACGCCTGGCGGCCAATCGGCGGCGGGCTTTCCTTCCCATTCCAATTTTTTGAAAAACCGGCGTAAATTCCACATCACGTCTTTTGTGCCCAGCCTGGTTTCCTGCAATTCATCCTGCACAACGCCGGATTGGTGCACCCAATCGACGGTTTTTTTGACTTCGGTTGCGCCGCCCGCAGACGCCACGGTTTCAACCCGGTAATCGCCGCCATATCCCTGCCATTGCACGGCCACTTGGCAGTTATAAATAAAATACGGCATCATCACCCGTTCGATTGCGACGATTTGCGCGGATTCGGTCACGTCGCGCGGAACCAAAAAACCCTTGGCAACCCAGGATTGCCACAAAATTTTGGCGTCGTCTTCGGTCAGCATGAAATCGATGTATTTACGGCCGATTAAAATTCCGTTCGATTGCGACAACACGCCCATTTTGTCCTGCCCTTTTTAAAATCCTGTTTTGAAAATTTGGTTTTAAAATTCGTTTTCGAAGTTCTGCGATGAAATTACTGGGATAAAAATTATAAGATGAAAAAAGGGCAGCCTTTGTCAAGCTGCCCCTGATTTCTGTGAACCTGAACAACCGTATTAGGCTGTTGCGGCAGCTTTCTGGCCGGAATCTTGGCCTTTGGCTGCTAAATCGCGGTCAACCAATTCGATAATCGCCATCGGGGCGGCATCGCCATGACGGAAGCCGGCTTTCAAGATACGGACATATCCGCCTGCGCGGGTGCCGTAACGTTTGGCCAACACATCGAACAATTTCGCGGTGGTCGAATTGTCGCGCAGTGTCGAATAAGCCTGGCGGCGATTGTGCAATCCGCCTTTTTTGCCCAAAGTAATCAAGCGTTCCACGAATGGACGCAATTCTTTTGCTTTTGGCAAAGTTGTTTTGACTTGTTCGTGTTTCAACAACGAATTCGCCATGTTTTCAAACATCGCGGTACGATGCGATGCCGTGCGGTTCAAAATACGATGTTTTAGTTTGTGTCTCATTTTAGTCTCCTAGATTCCTAGATGCCTAGATGCTCAGATTTTCATTTAAAAGATGCCATTGTTTTGACTAGGCATCCAAATATCTTGGCATCTTGGTATCTCGCTTAATATGGATCTTCCAATTTCTTGGCAAGTTCCTCGATATTTTCCGGCGGCCAACCTGGGATTTCCATGCCCAAGGTTAAGCCCATCTGACCCAAAACTTCTTTGATTTCGTTCAAAGATTTGCGGCCAAAATTCGGGGTACGCAACAATTCGGATTCCGATTTTTGTACCAAATCGCCGATGTAAACGATGTTGTCGTTTTTCAGGCAGTTGGCGGAACGAACCGACAATTCCAATTCGTCCACGCGGCGCAACAAATTGCGGTTGAACGGCAGATCGACGCCTTTTTCGGCTTCGACAACGGCGGTTGGTTCTTCGAAATTGATGAACAATTGCAATTGATCTTGCATGATGCGCGCGGCGTATGCGACGGCATCTTCCGGGCTGACCGCGCCGTTGGTTTCCAATGTCATCGACAATTTGTCAAAGTCGGTGCGTTGGCCAACGCGGGTGTTTTCCACTTTGTAAGATACTTTGCGAACCGGGCTGTAAATCGCATCGATCGGGATCAAACCGATTGGCGCGTCTTCGGCGCGGCTGTCTGCGGCTGGAATATATCCTTTGCCGGTTGTGACGGTCAATTCCATCATGATTTTCGCGCCTTTGTCCAGCGTGCAAATCACCAATTCCGGATTCATGATTTCAATATCATGGCCGGTTTCGATCATGCCGGCGGTGATTTCGCCAGGACCGGTGGCCGACAAACGCATGCGTTTCGGGCCTTCGCCGAACATGCGCAATCCAACGGATTTCAAATTCAAAATAATATCGGTTACGTCTTCGCGAACGCCTGGGATCGCGGAAAATTCATGCAACACGCCTTCGATTTGAACGGCGGTGATTGCCGCGCCCTGAAGCGACGACAACAAAATACGGCGCAACGCGTTGCCCATGGTCAAACCGAAACCGCGTTCCAACGGTTCGGCAACGATGGTTGCGTTACGGGCTGGGTCTACGCCCGGCTCGATATTCAATTTATCCGGCTTGATCAATGCTTGCCAATTTTTTTGTAACACGATTTACCTCAACAACTTCGAATTCCCGGTCTGCCGGGGAAGTCGACGTTAAAACAAATTACCCATGGTTTCGACAGACCACCCCATGGGAAAAAGCACACAGTGCCGAGTTTCAAGTTCCAAGATTGTTTTCAAAATTCAACTTGGAACTTGGCATCTCGGAACTTAATAACTAAACCCGGCGGCGTTTCGGCGGACGGCAACCATTGTGCGGAATCGGCGTAATGTCTTTGATCGACGAAATGCTGAAACCGACGGATTGCAATGCGCGCAATGCGGACTCGCGCCCGGCGCCTGGACCTTTTACCAAAATCGATACGTTGCGAACGCCGTGTTCCTGCGCCTTGCGGCCGGCATCTTCGGCTGCGATCTGCGCCGCGTACGGCGTGGATTTGCGCGAACCTTTGAAACCTTTGGTTCCGGACGAAGACCAGGCGATAGTGTTGCCTTGTTGATCGCTGACGGTGATGATGGTGTTGTTAAAGCTCGCGTTGACATGCACCACTGCTGTGGCGATGTTTTTTCTTTCTTTGCGTTTGACGCGGGCTACTGCTGGTTCTGCCATTTTATTATCCTACCTTCAAAAATTATTTGGTTACCATTTTCTTGCCGGCGATCGCAATGCGTTTGCCTTTGCGTGTGCGGGCGTTCGTGTGCGTGCGTTGACCGCGAACAGGCAGACGGCGCGCATGGCGCTTGCCTTGATACGATCCGATATCTTGTTTGCGTTTGATGTTCATCGCAACTTCGCGGCGCAAATCGCCTTCTACGGCGTCATCGCCTTCGTCGATCGCTTGGCGGATTTTCAAAACTTCTTCATCCGATAATTCCATCACGCGCTTGGTGTGCGGAATGCCTACTTTGTCGCAGATCGTTACTGCGTTTTTCGGACCAATGCCATAAATGTAACGCAATGCGATAACAACGCGTTTTTGAGTTGGAATATTTACGCCTGCAATACGTGCCACGCGACTTGCTCCTATTTTTCTATATTTGACTTCTAACTATTTATAAAATAACAAAAAAATCCCTTCGGCAGCCATAGGCTGACGCAGGAACGCGGATTATAGCCATTTTCGCCTCATCGTCAACTGGTTATCCACAATATTTTGTCTTATTTTTGTGGATTTTCGATGACCAGCCCAAGAAAGGCATAAATTGACCAAATACCAAAAAGTATCTTTTTAAGATACAATCTAAGCCGCCAGCAATTTATCGATCTGCTTTGCGACCAAATCGATTTCGTCCATGCCATCCACGGTTTTTAAAACGCCCTTGGATTGGTAATATGGCAGGATCGGCGCGGTTTGGGCCCGGAATGCTTCGAGCCGTTTCCGCACGGTTTCGGCCTTGTCGTCTTCGCGGCGGGTGAATTGGGCAAAACCGCATTTGTCGCAAACGCCTTCTTTGTGCGGTTTTTTAAATTCGTCGTGATACCCCTCGCCGCATGCCGCGCAAGTGTAACGGCCTGCGATGCGTTTGACCAACTCTTCTTCATCGACTTTCATTTCGATGACATGATCCAATTTCAATTTTTTGCGGCCAAGCATTTTGTCCAATGCTTCGGCTTGCGCGACGGTGCGTGGAAAACCGTCCAAAATAAATCCGTTTTTCGCATCCGCTTCGCCGATACGCGATTCGATCATTTGAATGACGACCAAATCCGGAACCAATTGTCCTTGGTTCATATAATTCTGCGCCAACTGGCCGAGATCTGTGTGGTGTTTGATATGTTCGCGCAACATGTCGCCGGTTGCGATTTGAATCAAGCCGAATTTTTCCTGTAAAATCCGGGCTTGGGTTCCTTTGCCCGCCCCTGGCGGGCCGAGCAAAATTATGTTCATCGGCGGGCACCGCGCAATTTGGCTTTTTTGATCAATCCTTCGTATTGATGGGCGATCAAATGGGCGTTGATTTGCGCAACGGTATCCATGGTAACGGACACAACGATCAACAAACTGGTGCCGCCAAAATAAAACGGCAAGGAATGTTTGGCGATCAAAAATTCAGGCAACAAACAAATCGCGGCCAAATACAAAGATCCAAGCACGGTGATGCGGGTCAATACATAATCCATGTAATTGGCCGTGGTCGCGCCGGGGCGAATGCCGGGAACGAATCCGCCGTATTTGCGCAAATTTTCCGCCGTTTCGGCCGGATTGAAAATGATCGCGGTATAAAAGAACGCAAAGAAAATAATCAAGAATGCGTACAATCCCATATAAGCAGGCGTACCATGGCCGATCGACGATGCAATCGCGCGCAACCATTCCGGGCTGTCGCCATGCGCAAAGCCGGCGAATGTCAAAGGCAACAATAACAACGAACTTGCGAAAATCGGCGGGATAACGCCGGCGGTGTTCAATTTCATCGGCAAGAAACTGGAATCGCCCGCGGTCATGCCGTTACCGACTTGGCGGCGCGGATATTGCACAACGATGCGGCGCATCGCGCGTTCGATGAATACGATAAAGGCAATTACCGCAACGGTCATAACGACCATGAACAGCATGAATCCGGTCGAAATCGCGCCGGTGCGGCCCAATTCAAACAATTGCGCCAATGCGTGCGGCAAATTGGCGACGATACCGGAGAAGATGATCAAAGACGATCCGTTGCCGATGCCGCGGGCGGTGATTTGTTCGCCCAGCCACATCAAAAATACGGTGCCGCCGGTCAATGTGATAACGGTGGTCAGGCGGAAAAACATGCCCGGATCCGAAACAGCCGATCCAACCGAACCGCGCATGCCTTCTAAACCGACTGCGATGCCATAGGCCTGAACCACGGCCAATAATACGGTGCCGTAACGGGTGTATTGATTGATTTTTTTGCGTCCCGCTTCGCCTTCTTTTTTCATTGCTTCGAAACTTGGCACAACGGCGGTCAATAATTGCACGATAATCGATGCGGAAATATATGGCATGATGTTAAGGGCGAAAATCGACATACGGCTGACGGCGCCGCCAGAAAACATATCGAACATGCCCAAAATGCCGCCGGAATTTTGGCGGAAAATATCGGCCATGATCACAGGATCGATGCCGGGCAACGGAATATATGTGCCCAAACGGTAGATGAT
>CAYWJR010000077.1:0-5508 GCA_964458615.1 uncultured Alphaproteobacteria bacterium | reverse complement strand
TTGACGGGTTCAAAAGCCTGGCCAATGAATTAACCGGTCAAACCATCGACGGGGCGCGCGATGCAGCCTAATACTATCACTATCCACATTCCTATAAATTTTCGCATGAATAACCGGCAAAAAATTATTATTGTGCCGGATGAGGTGCTTCCGCAGCGCCAACCGAAAATCGAAAGCCGGTTGCTAAGCGTCATTGCCAAGGGCTTTGCCTGGCGACGCCGTATTGAAGAAGGCAAAGTGCGTCATATGCAAGAATTGGCTGAAAAGGAGAAGGTTTCTTTGACCTATGTCTACGATATGATTAATCTCACCTACTTACCGCCCAAAATCGTCGAAGCAATCGTGCTAGGAAAACAATCACGTTCACTTGACAGGCAGACGATGGAAAAAATGACAAAGAAGATTATTTGGGAAGAGCAAATTGAAATTTTTGCCGATAATATTTAAAAATAAGCGGTTTATATTGGAAAAGCTATTTATGGTTGCTCAACGCTTTAACAAATACTTAATATTTACTAGCGTATAATCTTGATCTTCCGAAAGCTTCTTGCTATTTTTAAAATTAATGATTCAAATCGCTTCACACTCTTTCCGCCGTTATACCATCATCGCGCTTTTGATTTCGATGATTGCTGGCGTATTCATCAATGTGGCGGAGGCTGGCGCGTCGGATACGCATTTTTGCATGCAAACTATAGATCAAGTAGTTTTCGATCAATGCCAACCTGTTCAAGACTCCAACAAGGCAAAAACCAGCCATGATTGCTGCATCATTCATTGCTGCGCAGCGCATGTCGCAATTTTGAACGATATGGCAACGCCGAAGGCATATAAAAATCTACCCCTATTTGCACTATATAGCTCGATCTTGTTTTCCAATAAAATTGATGGCATTTTCAGGCCGCCACAAAACCTCGCTTAAATATCTATCCAACCTTTGACCGGTTCACCGGCCAGATATTGTTACGATCATTTAATCGACGAGGTTTATTATGTTTTCCAAATCTATTTTGAAATTGTCCTGTGCCACTGTTGCTGTATTAACTCTTGGCGCTTGCGCCAATAACGGCTATATCCCCGCGCATAATTATTCCGACCGCCAATGTATGCAAATGCATCTAACGCAAAAAATTACGCTAGAACAAAGAAACCTTTGCAGAAAAGGGATTGAATTTAGGGACGGCGACCCGGACTTTCCCGACTTCAAAAAACAGCGATAGCATTCCGAATATTTAGCATAGCAACCCAGTGCCTTATGGCGGCTGGCTTGCTGTGCGCAAAAAATATGGCGAGTTTTTTATGACACGAAAAATATTATACGCCACTTTGGCATTCTGGCTGGCATACGCGCCTACCATGACCTTGGCGCAGCAAACTAATCCGACGGTTTTATCCTTGGATATTGCCATCGATAAAGCTTTGGCAAATTCACCGCGATTGAAAGGTTCCATGGCCGCACGGGGTGCGATGGAAGGCGAAAAACAACAAGCCGGATTTTTTCCCAATCCTGAATTGTCCGCCGAAATCGAAAACGTCGCCGGGCGTGGTGAATATAAGGGCATGGATGCAGCGGAATTGACTTTTGGCGTCTCGCAATTGGTTGAAATTGGCGGCAAGCGGTCTGCGCGGGTACGGATGGCCGAGGAAGGCCTTAAAACCGCCGATCAAGATTTGCGCGCATCTTCATTGGATATAATGCGGGATGTAACCTTGGCTTATATCGAGGCCGTATCGGCGGAAGAGCAAGTCAAGCTGGCCCGCGAACAATATGATTTAGCGGACGATACGTTGCAGGCCGTCACACGTCGTGTCGATTCCGCTGCCGATCCGGTTTTTCAGAAAAATAAAGCCGGTGTAGCACTGGCCACGGCCCAAATCGCATTGGACAAAGCCGAACGGGAGGTAAAATTATCCAAACGCAAATTAGCGGCATTATGGAACGGCGAAGACGATGGATTCACATTGGATAGCGCGGCGTTTTTCAATGTGGCGGCTCCCGATGACATTAAAAATCTTGGCCCATTGCTGCAATCCAGCCCGGATTATCAACGCTGGGACGCGGAATTGGGGCGCAGCAAGGCAGCAATAGAGTTGGAACAAGCCAACGCCATTCCCGATCCGAACTTGAATTTCGGCGTGCGTGATTTCCGCGATAGCGGCGATCAGGCGTTGGTATTCGGCGTTTCCATCCCGTTTCCTGTGATGAATCAAAACCAAGGCAATATCGCCAAGGCCCAGCATGAATCGTTAAAGATCGAAGCCGACCGCCAGATGGCGCAGCGCGAATTGACCTTGGCGCTGAACCGGCATTTGCAGGATATGGAAAACGGTTATCTGCATGCGGTGACGATTCAAAAGAATATTTTACCGGAAGCGGAAAAAGCCTTTGCCGAAACGCGGCGCGGCCATGGGCTTGGCAAATTCCCCTATTTAGAAGTTTTGGATGCGCAACGCACTTTGTTCGAGGCGAAAGAGCAAAACGTTGCCGCCTTGGTGCAATACCACACCGCCCGCGCGGAAATCGAACGTTTGATCGCGGCGCATCAAAATAAAATTAAAACACAAAAGGAATAGAATCATGAAAAAACTTATTCTTGCGATTATCGTGCTGGTCGTTTTGGGCGGTGGATATATGGCCTGGCAGAAATCGAAACATCCCGCTGTCGTGGCGGAAGCTGCGCCGGGAGATCATGCCGAAGTCGATGAACACGGCCATAAACACGGCGAATCCGAGGGCGACAAACACGAAGACGATCATGGCGACGAGCATAGTTCCAAGGATGAACACGGCCATGAAGAATCCGGCGAGAAAACCGTTATTTCGGACGAAGCAGCTAAACAAGCTGGCATCGGCATTGCAGTTGCTGGCCCTGCGACGATTCGGGAAACTATCCCTTTGAATGGCCGTATCGTTCTAAACCAAAACAAAACCGCGTTGGTCAAGGCGCGGTTCCAAGGCATTGTGCGCGATGTTAAAAAATCCCAAGGAGATAGCGTTAAGGCTGGCGATGTATTGGCCAGCGTCGAAAGCAATGAAAGCCTGCAGGTATATCCGGTTAAATCCCCGATTGCCGGTACGGTTTTGGTGCGTAACACCAATATCGGCGATGTCGCGGGCGAAGAGCCTATTTTTACCATCGCCGATCTCAGTGAAGTATGGGCGGAACTGCATGTATTCCCGCAAGACGCATCGCGCATTCGATCCGGTACGAATTTGATCGTATCCAGTTCCGAATGCGGCAGTAACGGCAATTGCGAAAATATTCAAACCACCACAATCCAATCCATGCTGCCGCTAAGCGAGGCATCGACACAGACATTATTGGCTCGTGCGGTCGTTAAGAATCTGGATGCACACTGGTTCCCTGGCATGTCGGTACGCGGCGATGCGGAAATCGCCAGCCGTAATGTCGCGGTCGCGGTCAAAAGTGGCGCGATTCAAAATCTGGAAGGAAAAACGGTGGTGTTCGCGAAAGAAGGCAATGCTTACGAGGCACGGCCCGTCACCATAGGCTTTTCTGATAAACAATGGACGGAAATCACCGGTGGGTTAAATGCCGGGGAAAATTACGTTTCCGAAGGCAGCTTTGTGGTTAAAGCCGATATCGGTAAATCCGGCGCATCGCACGAACATTAAAGGATTATATCATGTTTGAACGCATCGTTCGTTTCTCGCTGGCGCACCGCAATCTGGTGGCGCTATTTATCGCCGCCATCGCGGCTTTTGGCCTATTCAATCTTAAAAACTTGTCTATCGACGCGGTGCCGGATATCACCAACAATCAGGTGGCGATCAATACCATGGCCCCGGCCTTGTCGCCCAACGAGATTGAAAAACAAGTCACCTTGCCGATTGAAACGGCGCTGACCGGTATTCCGGGGTTGGAATATACGCGATCTATTTCGCGCAACGGTTTTTCCCAAGTTACGGCAGTATTTCAAGACAAAATCGATATTTATTTCGCCCGCGCGCAAGTCAATGAACGTCTGAACGAAGCCAAAGAAAGCCTGCCCGAAGGGGTCGAGCCAATGATGGGCGCGATTTCAACGGGGCTTGGCGAGATTTACATGTGGACGGTGGAATACGAACACCCCAATGGCAAAGGCGCGACCGTCAAAGACGGCGAGCCAGGATGGCAATCCAGCGGCACTTATTTGACGCCGGAAAAGCAGGTTTTACGGACGGAAATGGAACAAGCATCCTATCTGCGCACCGTACAAGATTGGATCATCCGCCCGCAATTAAAAGGTATTAGCGGCGTTGCGGGTGTCGATGCCATCGGCGGATATGTCAAGCAATACCATGTGCAACCTTATCCCGATAAATTGCTGGCCTATGATTTAAGCTTTAACGATATCGTCGAAGCGTTGGAACGCAGCAATCAAAGTATCGGCGCGGGTTATATCGAACGTCATGGCGAGGCGTATGTGGTGCGTTCCGATGGGCGCATCGCCAATGAGCGCGAAATCGCCAATATCGTCGTGACTACCCGCAAAGGCCTGCCGATTTATATGCGCGATGTGGCCAATGTCGGCATCGGCAAGGAATTACGCACCGGATCTGCGTCTGAAAACGGCAATGAAGTCGTGGTTGGTACGGCCTTGATGCTGATCGGCGCGAATAGCCGTACCGTCGCCGATGCGGTGGATCAGAAAATACAGGAAGTCGGCAAATCTCTGCCGCCCGGCATTCACGCGAAAACCGTTTTGAACCGTACCAAGCTGGTCGATGCGACGATCAAAACCGTGCAGCAGAATTTAACAGAAGGCGCGTTATTGGTCATCGCCGTTTTATTCTGGATGCTGGGCAATATCCGCGCCGCCGTTATTACGGCGCTGGTCATTCCGGTCTCCATGCTGATGACCACCATCGGTATGGTGCGGTTTGGCATCAGCGGCAATTTGATGAGCCTTGGCGCATTGGATTTCGGTCTGATCGTCGATGGATCGATCATCATCACCGAAAACTGCCTGAAACGCCTGGCGGAACGGCAGCACCATATTGGCCGCACACTAAATCTGACCGAGCGGCTGCACGAAGTGATGGAAGCCAGCAAAGAAATGATCCGCCCCACCGTATTCGGCCAGGCGATTATTATTCTGGTCTATATTCCTATGCTGGCTTTTACCGGCGTCGAAGGCAAAATGTTCGAGCCGATGGCGGTTACCGTTATCATGGCCTTGGTTGCGGCATTGGTTTTATCGCTAACGTTTGTTCCGGCGATGATTGCCATTTTCGTCAAAGGCAAGATTGAAGAAAAAGAAAGCAAACTGATCGGAGTAATCCGCAAATCGTATGAGCCTGTATTGAAAAAAGCGGTGGCCAAACCATTGACCGTCGCAGGCTTGTCGTTCTTATTATTCGCGGTTGCGGGCCTGATATTCCTGTCGCTGGGCCGCGAATTTATTCCAACCTTAGATGAAAAAGATATCGCCATGCACGCGATGCGGATTCCCAGCACGGGATTAAGCCAATCGCAAAGCATGCAATTGGCGGTCGAACAAGCA
>CAYWJR010000076.1:0-5522 GCA_964458615.1 uncultured Alphaproteobacteria bacterium | reverse complement strand
TTGTCCTCGACAGAACCCGGCTTATAGACGGTCTGGCTTTTTAAATTCCTGCAATTTACTATCGAAAAACCATGCAAATCCCTAATTTAACAGCATAATCGCCGATTTTGCCGGTTGACAAAACCGCCCGACAAATGTATCCTTTTGAGACAATTTTAATATAAAAAATCTTACCGCGGGCGTGGGTACATATTATGCAAAAAATCGTAATCAACGGCTATGAATTCGGCCAAGGCGACATCACAACATCATCCGGTACATTTGATCCAGCAACCGGCATGTACGTTGTTGATCCGACGCCAGCAATTGCAACGCCAACACCGACGGCGCCAACTGCAAACGCAACGCCTGCGCCGCAAAATTCAACCGCATCGCAACCACTGACGACAACTCAACCAACCACCGGAACCGGCAGACGTGTCATCCGCACTCCAGGCACAAAGGGCACTCCACGCACAACAAGTGCTCCGACAACAACGACGTCGCCTGCACCGCAACCTGTACAAGCAACGCCGGCGCCCGCAACCGTACAAACATCGCTGGCGCCGATTGCGCCAACTGCAAACGCAATGCCTGCGCCACAAAATACCACGCCCCCGCAACCGGCGCCATACTCTCCCAATAATACTATTGGCCTTGATTCTTTGACCATTCCAGAAAAACGGCCAAGCAAGATATTGCCATGGGCGGCACGGATCGCCATTGCCGCAGGCGCGTTGTACGGAAGCTACAGATTGGGCGCATGGGGTTACGACAAAATTCAACCCACGATTCAATCCTGGTGGCAAAAAGATTCAGATCCAAAAAAAGATCCCGCGACAACCCCGATCGTTAAACGGATCAATCCCGTAACCGTCACCAACGTCACAACCACAAACAACCCGGCAACAAAAACCGGCGAATCCTCGTCAACCAACCGCACATTCAACGCAACTCCGTCGAATGTTGAAAATAAAGATGAAACCGTGCGCATGCCGATTCCGCCCGATGGCAAGCCGGTTTTTGTCGGCGCGGATTCGCCATCCGGCCTAAACGCCGCGCAACAAGAATTGCAAAGATTGATTCAAAACGAATCCAATGAATCTTTTTCCGGCCAACCAGTCATGGTTGTATACCGCGATGCATTGCCAGCGGGCACCAAATATGCGCAAGTCGTTGAAAAAGCGAATTTGATCTATGTCAACGGATATGATCCGGATAAATCGATTCTCGGTATAAATAACAAAGAATTAATTGGTATCGGTTTATCACTTAGTGATACGGCACAGCGCGAATATACCGATCATCAATCCGGCGAAAGCGGCACCATTGAATCTAGATCTTACTTCAAAGATTATACATTCAGCAATTTGCGCGTAGTTTGGCTGGAAAATATTGCTTCGCCATTAGGGTTAGAACCGTATGGCATGTTCACGGTTTATCACGAATATGGCCATTGCCTGGCGTCTTTGCATGGCATCAAATTGGACGATTACCAAACCGAACCGCACGCGGAAACATATGCGGTATTGCGTCATTTACAAAAAACATACCAAGCGGATCCGGATAATTTCGATGCCGCCGTCGCCTATTGCCATCAATATGCCTGGCAGTCATCGTATGGCGAATGGGTTCTGGCATCGGCGACCAGCGCAACGGAAAGAAATTATTACACAACTCCGGTGCACCGCGCATTGTTGAAAAACGACGCAGCCTTGGCGCGGCAAATCGTGCGCGACAATGAAAACGCCACACCGGCGCAATTGGCGCAAATTTCCGCCAATTTGGTGCAACAATATCTGCCGCCAAAGGATCAAATCGAATCCGCAACCGCGGCGGTTATGGCATTGCACCCGGCCGTTAATAACCACACGTGGCAAAAAACCAGCTTTTATCCGGTAATCGAATATTTCACAGATGTGTTGAACGGCAAAACCGAACCGGCGACGCCGCTGCTGCCCGAACAAAAATCTTATATGCAGAATTTTATCGGCACTTATGACGACCATCTAACGGCGCAAAAATATTATATCCTTTCACTACCCGCGCAAAGCCGGTAACAATGACGCAAACACCGGCCAACGGCGAACAAAATACTACGGATACTCCTGCACAACCCGTCGCCGCGCCCAACAAAATATCGGACGGCAAAAAAACGAATTTTTTCAAAAAAATTTGGGTTCGGTGGGCGGCATTCGCCGTGTTTCTTTTTGCGTTCAATAGAACCGCAAATTGGGGAATGAGTGCGTTTTCAAAAACCGAAACTGGATCTTCTTTTGTTTATTATCTGAAATCTTTTTTTCCACAAAACAAAGCACATGTACCGAACCAGAAAGCCAATTTTATTTCCGGACTTCCGGAAAACCCATCGGAAATGCCGTTTTATAACGCCATCAAATCAGAAACCGAAGAATGTTTCGGGGATCAAAAATCGGTCATGGTTTTTTGGAAAGATCATCTTGCCGGAAAATCCATATCATATCTGCAATTATTTGACGGGGTCACGTTCACGGACGTGAATGGGAAATCGGTCACAAATCAAAGGGAAAATAAAAAAATTCTGGCTAAAATTTTGCTTGAAAACGATCAAAAGCAAAAAACGTTTTACAACTACAAAACCGGAAAAAATGAAAAACACGAATCTACTTGTTATTGTACAGGCAGCTATCAAACGGGCATCACTATGGTATGGCTTGAACAATTGACCGCGCCTTCCGCCGACGGATACCCGTACGATATGTTTGCCGTTTATCATGAATTCGGCCACGCGCTGGTGTTTTCGAATAAAGTGCCTTTGGCGCAGCACCACATCGAACCGCATGCGCAAACATATGACATTATGCGGTACTTGCAAAAAACATACCGCGACAACCCGGATGAATTCGACCGAGCGGTCGCGTTCGCCCAACGCCGTTCGCAACTCCTGTCCCAGGCGGAATTTTACAATCCTTCGGCCATCAGCGAAACCAGAACGAGTTATTACACCGATCCTGTTTTTCGCGCCTTAATGCAAAACGACGCCGCGCTGGCGCGGCAAATTATACGCGACAACCAATCCGCCACGCCGTTGCAAATGTCGAATATATGCGCCGGTTTAGTCAAACAATATTTGCCCGATCATGCGGCAACCAAATCGGTTTTCACAGATCTTTCGAAATTGCATCCCGCCATCGCCGCGCTGGAACAATCGGATACAGGGAAAAACGCGGATACCCCCGTTGAAATTACGTATTTTAGAGGGATATTATCTGGCCAAATCAAACCGCCTTTTACCGTCAAACCGCAACACAGGCAGTATTTGCAAAACATGATCGATGGTTATAACGACAAACAAGCCGCGTACAAATATTATGTCCAATCCCATCAAAACGCCAGCCGCTGACATCACAACTGCATAACGCGCATCAAATTGTACCGCGCCCATGCCGTTATCAAATCGCATGGCGGCGATTCGATTTTTTTTACGCCGACGGATTTCGAGGATTTCCGAACGGGTTTTTGCGCATGGCGTGGCGGCATAACGGTATCATGCACCGCGCGCAACGCGGCGATTGCGCCGGTGGATGCCGCAACCGCCATCAACGCCGCGTCATCGGTTAAATCCGGCGCGTATTTGCGCGCCAAATTTCCACCCAAATATTTTATGGTGCCTTGTCCGAACACGCCGAATATGCGTTCCGGCAAAGCGGCCAAGGCGGATACCATACGGGGCACCATGCCGCGCGACACGGCCAAAATTTCCTGTTCCGCCAATCCTGCAACCGCCTGACGTCCCGCCTGGCGCATCGCGCCGGCGGACGCGTTGCGCACCATGCCTTGTTCGGCGGCTTCGCTTAATTGCGCAACCCCGGCACTGGACAATACCTGGCCGGTGCCGGATGCGGGCGGCGCCGCCCGCAAGGCGTTGGCGATCCATATATTCAATTGCGCGCATGTTGGAATCAACAACACGCCGCTGGTCACGGTCATCACCACATCCAATAAATTCAAATATGGATTTTTTTGTCCGACGCCGAATGCGACTTCGGATACGTTGCGCATCGCGGCGCGGAATTTTTCAACGCGGGACGATGATTGCTTTTTATCGGACAAATTCGCGCCGCCTTTTTTGCGTAATTTTTTCCAGGCGTATTTTATTCCCATAAACGCATAAGCCGATGCGATTTTAATCGCATAAGCGGCGGCGATGGTCGTTGCCGCGGCCAATGGGGGAAAACCGATCGCCATGGTGATTCCGGCGATTATTCCGGCAGTGGCCACGAAACGGGCGGCGGGATGGTTGATCGCGGTCAAACAGGCGTTGCGCCCGATCCGGCCGATCCGTGTTTGCAACGATTCGCTGGCGCGTTGTTTTATTTTTTTCGGCATCGGAATTTCGCGCAATGCCGTTTTTCGGATGGGATGGAAAATTTTTTCTTTTAAAAATTTTTCCACACGGGCGGCGTTACCCTTGCCGAACGTTACGGTATCGACGAACGATTCGAATCTTTTGTGAAACGAATCCCAGGAATCGACCGTGGCTTCGGACAAGATGTCGTCCACAAAGGTGTTGGTCAATTCTGCGCCGATTCTCGACATTTCCCGCTCTATTATTAAGTTTCTTAAATATTATTATAAATGTAACTATAAGTCAATTTATATAGGTATTATTATATTTTTGTGTCTTTTTGTGCCGATTTTAGATCCAGACTAAGCCGTTGTTTTTGCAACAATTCCCCGAAATATGTTTCCTATATAGATCATTACGAGACCAAATTAGGCTACAGGCTGATACGGTGTTATCCACAATTTGTACTATTTTGATTTGGCATCATTTATACAAAATACCGTATTTTGTGGCGTTTTTCCCATTGACTCCCATGTCTGCCCATGGTATCCCATAATTATCCAGTAAAAAACTTTCCAGCCTTTTTGTCTCCTTATTCGATTCCCCTCCAATACACTTCTTCATATCGGATACAAACACAAAAAGGCTGGGCGGGGTTTTAACGGACCTAACAGGGAAAAACAACAATCCGGGAAAACGCTTGCATGTCGCTGTTTCTGGCAACACATGTAAACAAGATCGATAAAAAAGGCCGCGTTTCCGTGCCTGCGTCGTTCCGCGCCACATTGGCGCAACAATCGTTTCAGGGCGTTGTTCTCTTCCGATCCCTAAGGTTCGGCACCATCGAAGGCTGTGGGATGGACCGCATGGAAAAACTCAGCCAAGGTCTCGATCATTTCGTTCAATTTTCGTCCGAACAAAGCGATTTATCCGCATCGATCTTTGCCGATGCGCAACCATTGCCATTCGATCCCGAAGGCCGCGTGATGTTGCCCGAAATGTTGATCGAATACGCAAAAATCGATGACGCCGCCGCTTTTGTCGGTTGCGGCGCCACGTTCCAAATCTGGAATCCCGATTTATTCCGCAAGCACCAATCCGAAGCGCGCGCCCGCGTGCAAAAACAAGAATTGGGGATCCGGATCCATTCGGCCACCAAACAGGAGGATAAAACATGATAGCCATCGAATCGTTTGCTACTCCCATTTCCGCCGCC
>CAYWJR010000075.1:0-5552 GCA_964458615.1 uncultured Alphaproteobacteria bacterium | reverse complement strand
TTGATAACGTTCTGTTTCAACTGATCGAGTTGTACGCCGCCCAAACGCACGCGGGTCGACGATGTGACATTCGTTTCCGGAATCAAATTCGCGGTCGACGAGAAAACGGCGGAAGCCGCGGAAGCGGACGATCCCGCCAGAACAGGCGATGTAAGATTTTTTTTGGATTGCAGTTTGGTTTCGATACCTTTTGTCACCATCGCGGTTTTGGTTTCAATCGGTATCAAATCGACTTTCGCGCCACTGGCCAAAGATGCCGCCGGCGCCTGGGTACCTTTTAATTCCAGCTGAGATTTTTTAGTAAATTTCAGCGAATTTGTGTTCGTAACCATACCCTACCCTCCTAATATATTAATCAAGCCCTTTAAGGTGCTTGTTAACTTTCTCTTAATATATCACGAAACCGAGAGGGTAACAATACTTATTTTATCTTTTTAGGAAACTAGTATATAAATTGTATGTTTTTCAGTGATTTAAATATTGTTTTATTTTCCTTTTTTACTCCATCACCCCTCTGATAAGGTTAACGATACCATGGAATGCATAAAGGAATGATCAATTTTAGATGGGGTTTTAACATCTAAAATTTGAGACAAAATTAGAAAACTAAGTGGCTGAATCCGGCAGGATTAAATTTTTATTCTTGCCGCAACGGACGGTTTAACAGCCCGGCGACCAAATCGTCGAGCGATATTTTTCCCGTAATCAAGGCATCGACCGCCGATACAATCGGCATATCGATTTTTTTGCGGCGCGCGAAATCGGCCAATGCCGCCGCGGTAGACACGCCTTCGACCGTCGATGACAATTCGGCAAGCGCTTGATTGGCGGTTTTGCCGCCGCCAAGCAAAATTCCAAAACGCAAATTGCGCGATTTAGCGCCATAACAGGTCAACATCAAATCGCCCATACCCGAAAGCCCCATCAATGTTTTCGGATCCGCGCCAAAATGCGGGCACGCGCGCATCAATTCCGCCAAACCCCGCGTTACCAGCGCCGCGCGCGCATTGTCGCCCATTTTTTTCCCAAGCACCACGCCGGATGCGATGGCGATCACGTTTTTGGCGGCGCCGGCAAAACACACGCCCGCAACATCGTTTGTATAATATGGACGGAATGTGCCGGAACCGAAAGATTGCAACAATGCCTGGCCGGTTTTTTCATCATCACAGGCAATTGTGGTCGCGGCCGGCAATTTTGCGGCGACTTCGTCGGCGAAATTCGGCCCCGACAATACCGCGACCGGATTTTTAGGAAAATATTCGCGGGCGACATCGGCCAGCATCAAATCGGTTCCAAGTTCCACGCCCTTTGCCGCCAACATAACCGGCACGCCGTCGGCCACGATTTTTTCAAGCGATTTGCACACCGTCCTTATTTGCTGGCTGGGCACCGCGATTAAAACCGCATCGGCCGCGCCGCAGTCCGCAACATCGAACGAGCCGCGCATTTTTGGCAATGGCACATTCGGCAAATATTTTCGGTTCGTCGAATTTTCGTTTATTTCCGCTGCAACCGCGGGATCTCGGGCAATGACAGTGACATTGCGCCCGGCATACGCCAAAACCGCCGCCAATGCCGTACCCCACGCACCCGCGCCGATAACCGAAAAATTTTGCAAATTTTTTGCCGTCATGATTTTAATCCTATGATCGTTGAATTCGCGTTCGCCGTGTCCAATGGCCATCGCGGCCGCACTGGCGGCGCGTCGTCCGGCGGCAATTTGGCGTTGATCCGTTCAATCGCCGCATGCGCGATCATCACCGCGTTATCGCCGCACAAATTCAACGGCGGCGCAATGGTTTTCCAACCCATGCCCGATGCGGCGTTTTGCAAAACCGCATATATATATTGATTGGCGGAAACGCCGCCGGCGATGGATAAAATTTTGCGCGCCGGATCCAAATCAGGGTAATTCCGCGCAAACCATCCGATAGCGCCGCGCAAGCGATCCGCCAGCATTTCGGCAACCGCGTATTGAAAAGATGCCGCCATGTCGGATTTGTCGGAATCGGACAATGGCTGCGGCAATTTTTGCGCCATGTGCCGCACGGCCGTTTTCAATCCCGACAATGATAAATCGCAACCCGGTTTGCCGCGCATCGGAATGGGCAACGCAAACCGTTTTGGATCGCCCGAATGCGCGGCGCGTTCCACAAACGGCCCGCCCGGATAACCGAATCCCAATATTTTCGCGGTTTTATCGAACGCCTCGCCGACCGCGTCGTCCATGGTGGTTCCAAGGCGGCGATATTGCCCAACGCCTTCGATGGCCAAAAATTGCGAATGGCCGCCCGACACCAACAGCAACAAATATGGAAATTGCAAATCGTGCGTGAATCGCGATGTCAACGCATGGCCTTCTAGATGGTTCAATCCATAAATGGGAATGTCGCGGGCGAATCCGATTGATTGCGCGAACGTAACGCCGACCAACAAGCCGCCGATCAACCCAGGCCCCGATGTCACGCCGATTGCATCCAGATCGTCAAAACCGACGCCCGATTCATCCATGGCCGATTGCAGCAATTGCGGCAATAATTGCAAATGCGCCCGCGCGGCGATTTCCGGCACAACGCCGCCATACGGGCGGTGATCGTCCAATTGCGTGCGCAATTTATGCGCCAAAACGGTTTTGTCCGAACGCATGATCGCGACCGCCGTTTCATCGCAGCTGCTTTCGATCCCCAGAACGGTTAAAACCATGTTTGTATCGGACTCTTGGTTTGTCTTGGCGATTTGGCCAAAAAAGGTTTATAATTCAGGCCGCATCATGGCTGTCCCGTTTTCACAAATCAAGAGGTTATCATGAGCAATGCCAACAGCTCCGCCACCAACTCGTCCTCAAGCGCGCCTGCAGGCCGGAAATTGACGGTCTGGCGCAAAATTTCCGCGTTTTTTCTGGTTTTATTGTTCGTCGCAATCGGCGGCAGCATAGTTTTATACGCGAAAAAAACCGCCAACGACGCGCCCATGACGCAAACCGCGAAAACCGGCAATCCATCCGCGAGCGCGGCGAAATCCGATCCGATTCCAGCGCCGATCGCCGATCCTTCGTCCGCGGAAATGGTTGTGGTCGACGATTCGATCGTCACAAACCCTATATCGCCATCCGATTCGGCTAATTCCGGCGCAAACGGCAACAACGCCGATTTCGACGTACTGGCCGGCGGGACAAAACCGGATTCCGATTCGCACGCCCAATCCATGACCAACATGAACGGAAGATCGAACGCGGAATTGCAAGACGTCATTTACGGCCTGCAAAAAGAAATCAAAACATTGAACGACCGGATCGGGCGGATGGAACAAACCGCCGCGCAATTGCAAGAATCGGAAAAACGCGGGTTGCAGAACGACATGGCGCTTTTGCTGGCGGCGAATAATTTACAAAACGCCATCGAATCGGGGCGCGCGTTCGCGCAACCGTTCGCGATGATCAAAAAATTGGCGGACGGCAACGACGACATTGAAAAAATCCTGATGCCATTGTCGGACACGGCGCAAACCGGAATCGCCAGCGTTGAATCGCTGCAAGCCGAATTCGCGCGGATCGCGCAAAATATTTTGCGCAACAAAACCCAACAAGACGCCACCGAATGGGCGGCTGGATGGACCGGCGAAGGCATGATCGCCAACGCGTTCGGGAAAATGGCCGGGCTTGTCACATTGCGCCGCACCACCGAAGGAAACGATCAGGATTTACAGGGCAAAATCGCAACCATCGACGCGCAACTGGCGCGCCATCAATTGCGCGAAGCCATCGCATCGGCGGGCGGATTGCCGGACAACGTGCGGAATGAAACATTCAACGATTGGTACGGGCGCCTGTCGGGGCGCGCCGATGCCGAACAATCGTTGCAACAATTGCAAAATTTGATCATGACCCGCCTGCAGGGCGGGGTTGCGGTCAATTAAATCATGATCCGCACATTATGGTTCCTTGTTAAACTGGCGGCGGTTGTTTACGCCCTGTCCTGGTTGCTGCGCAATCCGGGCGAAATGATTTTGCGCGCCGGCGGATATGAATTGCAAACATCCACCGCGTTTGCCGGAATCGCGGCGGCGGTTATTTTCACGGCGGTTTTATTTTTGCTGCGGTTCGGCGATTGGATCAAATCGTTCGGCATGCGGTTCGAACGGTGGCGCGAGAAAAAAGGATTATCGGCATTGACGCGCGGGTTCGTCGCCATCGCGGCGGGCGACGCGCCGGATGCGATGCGGTCGGCCAAACGCGCCGGGCGGTATTTGCCCAAAACGCCGTTGCGCAATTTATTGCTGGCGCAGGCGGAACAATTGCGCGGCAACCGCCAGGGCGCGGCGAAATATTTCGTGGCGTTGATGCAGGACGAAGAAACCAGTTTTCTGGGATTGCGCGGATTGTTGAATCAGGCGATTGCGGACGGGAAATACGAACACGCCCTCGCTTTGGCGCGCCAGGCGCACGCGAAACAGCCGCAGTCGGTCGCGATTTGGCGCAATTTATTTTTACTGGAATCGCGGGCGCATAATTGGCCGCGCGCCGGGGAATTGTTGCGTAAAATCGACCGCGCCCGCGCATGGCCGCGCGCGCAAACCGCCGATTATTGGGCGGCGATTTGGGTCGAAGAAGCGCGGCTTTGCGAACGCGGCGGCGATTTCCGCGCCGCGCACCGTTTGTACAAACGCGCGTTTGCCGCAAAACCGGATTTGGTTCCGGCGGCGGCAGGTTATGTGGAAACATTGTTCAAATTATCGCGCAATTTTTTGGCCGAAAGGGCATTGCAACGCGCGTGGGCGAAATCGCCGCATATGGATTTGGCGAATTTGGCGTTGACGTATTTTTCCGCGAATCCGCGCAAATTATCGTCGGTGTTGCGGCGCATGCAACGCGCGCATCCCGATCACCCGGCGATTTCCCGCGTGATGGTCGAGACGGCGATGAGCCAGCAATTATGGGGCATGGCGGCAACGCACGCCGCCGACATGATGGCGCGGCAACCAAGCGCGCGGAATTTGCGATTGTTGCAACGGTTGCAACAATCGATTCCGGCCAACGATGCGCGCATGCAGCAAGATTTGCAAAAAATTATCCAAACATTTTCAGAGATGGGAAAAACGGTGGCCGATCCGGCGTGGATTTGCGGCGCATGCAACGGCAGCCATTTTCAATGGCACGCCAATTGTCCGAAATGCGGCGAATTTTCCAGCCAGAATTGGGGCAATGCGGACGATTTTACCCCGATCCGCCTGCCGGCGATTTAAAAAGAACCTTGTAATTATTGGGTTAAATGCCCGATTGATTCCAGGCTGGCGGTTTCAGAATAAATATAGTAAATTCCCGCCCGATACGCCGTTATAGCTCAGTTGCCACCGTCCGAAGGGCGGGAAATAAAAACTACCGACTGAGCATATATATGTGCTAAATTTCCTGGAACGCCGTTGTAGCTCAGTTGCCACCGTCCGAAGGGCGGAAAATAAAAACTACCGACTGAGCGTATATATGTGCTAAATTTCCTGGAACGCCGTTGTAGCTCAGTTGGTAGAGCACGTCATTCGTAATGATGGGGTCG
>CAYWJR010000074.1:0-5563 GCA_964458615.1 uncultured Alphaproteobacteria bacterium | reverse complement strand
CACCCGGTTTGCCACAATTCGCGCATGCCGGCATCGACGATCGGGTATCCGGTCAATCCTTTTTTCCAGGCTTGCACATGCGCCTTGTTTTCGCGCCATGGGAATGCGCGGAATTGCGCGCGCAACGGATCGGTGGCCATTTTCGGATAATGCACCAGCAGGTGATATGAAAATTCACGCCAAACCAGTTCTTTTAAAAAAACTTCCGCGTCGCCTTGCAGGTGGTTTTTGCCCTGGCTGTGACATATGGCGGCGGTACGGTGCCAAATTTCCCGTGGGCTGATTTCGCCCCAATGCAAATGCGGCGACAGGCGCGATGTGCCGGTCATATCGGGGCGGTTGCGGTTTTCCTTGTATCCAACAACCGCATTGTTTAAAAAATGATCCAATTGCGATTGCGCGGATGCAGAACCAGGGCGCCAATTTTGCGCGATAATTTTTGCCCAATCCGGTTTTTCGGGCAATAATTTCCAATCCTCAATCCGTTCCGATTGCGCGGTTATGGAATCGTCAAACGCATGATTTTGTTTTTGGGGCGCCGGTACGGGGCGCGTTGGTTCGCCCGCCGCTACAACCGATTTCCAAAACGGGGTGTATACTTGGTATGGATTGCCTTGGCCGTTGCGGTGGGTGAATGGGTCGTGCAACAAATTGCCGTCGAACAATTTGAATTCAATATTGTTCATACCAAGCATGCCGTTTAACCGGCTTTCTTCGGCAATATGGGTCGATTCATAACGGCGGTTGGCGGTAATGCAGGCGGATTTGAATTGCGCCGCCAATTTCGGCAAAATATCCGCCGCGGCGCCGCGTTTTAAAATTAATGGTATGCCGATTTTCGCCAAATCCGCCGCAAGTGACGTCAGGCTGTGATGCAGCCACCATAACGAGGCAGCGCCGGTTGGCCGATGCGGCGCGTTTTCATCAAAGATGAAAACCGCGATGCAATTGTTTTTCGCGGCGTACGACAAAGCCGGATTGTCCGTCAAACGCAGATCCTTGCGGAACCAATGAATGGTGGTGGTTGCAGTTGCCATGATATTTTTATAAGCCGAATAACGGCGAAAGAAAGACCGGGCGCAAAATATAGCGCGTTTATCCACATTGTTTATCGGTTCCAGTTGTTATAATATGTGTTCGTTATTAACGCCGGAGGTTCCAATGCGCCCAATAGCAATATTTGTCATAAAACTATCCATCGCTGCCGCATTAATTTGCACGCCGTTGGGGGCGCAAGTTTGGGCGGCCGATACTGTGCCTGCGTCAAACAAACAATCTGCGGTTAAAAAAGATGCGGATCAAAAAAACAAATCAGAAAAAACCGATACGGTAAAACAGGCCGCGCAAAAATCCAAAAAACAGTCCGTTGATGCCGAAAAATCCAAATCGCCTGCAAAACCGGTTTTGGCCAACGCCGATTTGCTGGATATTTTGGGCAAAAATGCGGAATTGAAAACCATGTACAATTTGCTGGAGGCGTCGGGGTTGGCGGAAAATTTGAAATCGTCCAGCCCGTTTACCGTGTTCGCGCCGAATAATGCCGCGTTTGCAAAACTGCCCGAAGGCACGTTGCAAGAATGGTTAAAGCCGAAAAACAAATCGATTCTGCGCAACGTGTTGAATTATCATTTGGTTCCAGGAAAAATGTCGGCGGCGGATTTTGCGGGCAAACAGATGAATCAAAATACGGTATCCGGCGGATCGGTTGAAATCAACGCGACCAAGGCGGATTCGGTTATGATCAATAAATCGAAAATGCTGAATTCTGAAATCGCGGCCACGAACGGCACAATCATTATTCTGGACGCGGTATTGCAGCCGTCCGGCAGCCGTTATGCGCCAAGCAGCTCGCAATCCCGTTCATCGGATTCTATGTAATTTAAACCAGGTTCCCCATGAAACATCAGCAAATGGATCCGAAGCAAGCGAAAACGATGATTGTCGGCGGATGTATTATTATAACGCTGATTGTTTTGACAATGTTCGCGATTTCACTGCTGCATTTGAACCGGTATTGGCTGTGCGCCAGCCCGAAATACAATATGCCGCTGCTATGTCTTTACGATTTTCCGTTGGAACGTTAGGCGCGGATTTAATTTAATGCCACGCTGCCGCTTAGGCGCGGACGGAACAAGGCGCGTTCGTATAAACGGTCCGCAACAAATTCGCTGTTTAAAAACATCGGCTCGTAATCGTAAAATATTTCCGCTATCACAACGCTTTCGTTGTCCTGCAATGTGAATCCCGCTGGTAATGAAGCATTTCCGTTGGTTACGCCGACGCGCGATGTGACCCCTAAATTGCCGCTGCCGGAACGTTGCCAGGTAACGCGTGCGGGATTGCCGACCGGTTTTGTAACCGAACTGATAACCACACGGCCATCGGTTGTCATGGAATAGGGCGACATGATGGTCGTGGTGGCAAAGAAAATATCCTGAATCTGCGCTTCGGTCAGGCCGGGCGAACGCGATACCAGATCCGACAAAGTCACCGTGGCGCGTTCCATTTTTTGGTGAATCGTGACATAACGCGCGGTTTCCACCGCGCCAACGACGATTGCCAGGAAAAACGGCATCAACATCGCGGCTTCGATAATCATGGCGCCCTTTTCCGAATGGCGCGGATGGAATTGTTTTTTACGGGCGAAGAACATAAACATTTTAAAACGGTTCGTTGCGCACGGCTATCGCGCTGGTTAAACGCAGGTGGTCGCCCAAAACCGGGCGCAGCATGCCGGTTAAATAAGGCCAATCGTAACTGACTCTGTAAACCACAATTTGATTGGAATTTCCGACGCCGTTTGTACCGCCGTCGGCATCCCAATTGCCGTTGCCGTTGCGGTCGGTATAAGGTTCGTTGTTATCGCGCACGCCGTTATTGTTGGTGTCGGTATATTCTTCGTCGCCGATGCTGCCGAATGTTCCGTACACGCGCGTGCTTAGGTTGATGCTGTTGGGGTCGATCAACCCATATGTGTGTTCGCCGATAATTTCCGTTATTCTGGCGGCGCGGTTGTTTCCACCGCCGGTAACGCCGAAACGCGATGCTTCGCGCAATCCGCCTTCCAACATGGTGCTGACGGCCATGGCGGTTGTGACTTCGATTATCCCGACAACGAACAAAATAATCGTCGGCGCCACCAAGGCAAATTCTATTGCCGCAGCGCCGTCATTGTTGCGTTGAAATAACCGCCATTTTTTTATCATTCTATTATTATAAATTTGGTGTATAAATACTTTATTAATACCTTCAATTGTCTGTAATTTTTTAATCGAATTAACCCAAAATTAAGGTGACGACATGCGCCGCATAGGGTGTTTGCTGCTGGTTTTATTGCTTGTGGGGTGTGCATCCCCGTCGGACGACGAAAAACAGGCGCAGGCGATCGATAAATCGACCTTTTTACGCCTTGCCGACCGCGCCTATGCCGGCCGGGATATCGTGTTGGCGGCCAGCATGTACCAAAAAGCGATTGCCGAAGACCCCAATTTAATTCCCGCGCGTATCGGATTTGCCAAAACGCTTGCGGATATGGGCAATATTCCCGCCGCCATCGAAGCGTATAACGATCTTTTAAAATTGAAACCGGATGATATTGCCGCCAAACGGAATTTGGCGATGTTGTATTTGGGCGATTTCAAGGCAGAGCAAGCGGAAAAATTATTGATCGACGCGTTGAACCAAAAACCGGATTCCAAATTATTCAACAGCCTTGGGGTGGCGTATGACATTATGGGGCGTCCGGACAATGCCAAACAGGCTTATTATTCCGGCCTTTCCATCGGGGCTGCGGATCAAAATATTTTGGCCAATTTGGGATTGTCGCTGGCCTTGAACGGCGATGTCAAAAAAGGCGCGCAGATTATGCAAAAAGCGGTCAATTCCCCGGAATCCAATCCGGTGTACCGGCAAAATCTGGCGTTGATTTATATTCTGTCCGGACAGCGCGATTTGGCGGAAAAAATGTTGCGGTTGGATTTGAACGACACCGAAGTCACCAAAATCGTGGCGTTTTACGATCGGGTGGCGGCGATGGAATCGTCCAGCGACCGGATCAAATCGTTGATGCGCGGTTTGCGGTAAATATTTTACGCGGATTACATTTTGCGGATTGCGTCCAGCGTTTGTAAAATCGCAGGGCCCAACAATACCAAAAACAACGGCGGCAAAATAAATATCACCATCGGCAATGTCATGATGGCGGGCAGGCGCGCGGCTTTTTCTTCGGCTTTCATCAGCCGTTCGTTGCGGAATTCGGTCGATAAAACGCGCAACGCCTGCGCCAGCGGCGTTCCGTATTTTTCCGTTTGCTGCAATGTGCCGACCAATGCGCGAACCCCGCCCAAATCGATACGGGTCGCAAGATTGTCCAGCGCCTGGGACCGTTCGGGTAGGAAATTAAGTTCGATTGCGGTCAATCCCAATTCTTCGGACAATTCCGGGTACGCGCCGCCCAATTCGCGCGCAACGCGGCTTAATGCCGCGTCCATGCTTAAACCCGCTTCGGCGCAGATGACCAACAGATCCAGCGAATCCGGCAATCCGTCGCGCAATTTTCCCGTCCGGCGGTCCACAAAGTTTTTAACGATCAATTCCGGCGCGTAACTGCCGGCCAAGATCATCGCGATGGCATAGAACGATTTTTTATTGCTGGACATTTCCGGGTCGCCGAAAACATAAAACCACAAAATGGCGCCGACGCCCGATACAACCGGCAAACATAATTTGGCAAAGAAGAAAATAACCATCGCGTCGCGGTTGCGCCATCCGGCGCGCAGCATCTTAACGCTCATTTTATCGGCTTGCTGGCTGCGCATCAATTTTAGGCGGTTGACCACCTGGCGCATCAATCCGATGCTGTTTTTTGCGGCGCTGGCGTGGGTTTTCCGGCGTTTGGACGTTTGTATTCCGGCCTGCAGGGCGCGGCGGCGTTCTTCCAGCGATTTGATGCGGTTTTTCATCGTGTCGCGGTGAACCAGGCTGTGACCAACCCAAATCGCGGTAATAAACGCGCCCGATGCCGCAAGCGCGGTCAGTAAATTGCCGGACAGTTCGGATAAAAAATCGGTCATATTCTGAACTTCGCCATTTTTTGCATAATGAAAACACCTGTGAAAATCAAAGCCAGCCCGACCGCGATCATCACGTTGCCGCGCGGGTCGACCAATAATTTCATGACATATTTTTTATTCATAACCATCAAAATCGCGAACATAACGAACGGCAACGATCCGATGATCATGGCGCTGGCGCGCGCTTCGGACGACATGGCGCGGATTTTCATTTGCATGTAACGCCGTTTGCGCAGAATGCCCGACAAATTTTCCAGCGTTTCCGCCAAATTGCCGCCGGTTTCGCGTTGAATCGACAGGGCGATGACGAAAAATTTTACCTCCGGCAAATCCAGCCGTTCACTGCATTCCCATAATGCTTTTTCGACCGGTTGGCCGAATTTCATCGCATCGTTGACGGCGGAAAATTCCGCCCTGATCGGATCGGGCATTTCCTTTGCGATCGCCTTGATCGATTCGGTGATGGGTAATCCCGATCTGACGCCGCGTCC
>CAYWJR010000073.1:0-5755 GCA_964458615.1 uncultured Alphaproteobacteria bacterium | reverse complement strand
GCGGGGTTTTATTATCGTACCAGAAATCCGGAATTATCCGGCGCTGGCGGCGCGTTTGCGCGTTTTGGTTTCGCCCGCGTCTTCGTTGGCAACCGTTTCCGGCGCCGGCAAATCGTTGGCATTGCCGGTCGGCGAAAACGCCTTGTCGCGTTCTTTGGCCACGCGGCGCATTTGATTGACATACGCGCCCGTTCCGGCCGGAATCAAACGACCAACGATCACGTTTTCTTTCAAACCTTCCAATGTATCGATCTTGCCGTTGATCGCGGCATCGGTCAAAACGCGGGTCGTTTCTTGGAACGACGCGGCGGAAATGAACGAACGGGTTTGCAAGGACGCTTTGGTGATGCCCATCAGAACCGGACGCGCTTTTGCCGCGCGGCCGCCGTTTTTCATCGCCAACTGGTTTTCCTGATCCAATTCTTCGTGATCGACTTGTTCGCCGGTCAAGAAAGTCGTATCGCCAGGTTCGGTGATTTCCACCTTTTGCAACATGTTGCGCACGATCACTTCGATGTGTTTATCGTTGATCTTAACGCCCTGCAAACGGTAAACCGCCTGGACTTCTTGTACCAGATACGCGGCCAACGCCTCGACGCCCATAACCGCCAAAATATCGTGCGGCACCGGGTTTCCATCGAGCAATAGATCGCCTTTTTGTACAAAGTCGCCTTCTTGAACCGCGACATGGCGGCCTTTCGGCACGACATATTCCACGGCATCCGATCCGTCGTTCGGTTGGATCAAGATGCGGCGTTTGGTTTTGGCGTCTTTGCCGAAAATAACGCGGCCTTCTGTTTCCGAGATAATCGAATAATCCTTTGGTTTCCGTGCTTCGAACAATTCCGCGACGCGCGGCAAACCGCCGGTAATGTCGCGTGTTTTGATCGTATCGCGCGGAATGCGGGCGATCACGTCGCCAGCCTGGACTTCGGCATTGTTGTCAACCGACAGAACTGCATCGACCGGCAAGAAATACCGGGCTTCGGCGCCGTTGGTCATGGTCAATACCTTGCCTTTTTTATCGCGCAAAACGATCATCGGACGCAAATCGCTGCCTTTCGGAGTTTGTCTCCAATCGACGACCACTTTGGATGAAATGCCGGTCGCTTCGTCCACGACTTCGCGGATCGACAAACCTTCTTGCAAATCGACATAATGCACGACGCCTTGCAATTCGGTGATGATCGGCAATGTGTATGGATCCCAATCCGCCAATTTTTGGCCGCGATTGACGGTCGATCCGTCTTTGGCCAGCAATTTCGCGCCATAAGGAACTTTGTGACGGGCGCGTTCGCGGCCGCCTTCGTCCATCAATACGATTTCGGTGTTGCGCGCCATGACGATGGAAATACCGTCGCGGTTTTCAACCACGTTTTTGTTGTTGATTTTCAAGGTTGCTTCGACCGTCGCTTCGACATTCGATTGTTCCGCGCCGCGTTGCGCCGCGCCACCGATGTGGAAAGTGCGCATCGTCAATTGCGTACCGGGTTCACCGATCGATTGGGCGGCGATAACGCCGACCGCTTCACCGATATTGACCGTGCTGCCACGCGCCAAATCGCGGCCATAGCATTTGATACATACGCCGTTTTTGGTTTCGCAAGTCAGAACCGAACGGATTTTCACCGAATCGATCGACGCTTTTTCGACTTGTTCGACTTTGATTTCGTCGATCAAATCGCCTGCGGCAACGATGACTTCTTTGGTTTTCGGATTGATGATCCCATCGGATGCGTGACGTCCCAAAATACGGTCCGCCAACGGTTCGATAACATCGCCGCCTTCGACAACCGCGCGCAAGGTCAATCCCTTGACGGTGCCGCAATCAGGTTGCGTGATAATCAAATCCTGGGATACGTCGACCAAACGGCGGGTCAAGTAACCCGAGTTCGCCGTTTTCAACGCCGTATCGGCCAATCCCTTGCGGGCGCCGTGGGTGGAATTGAAATATTCCAGAACGGTCAAGCCTTCTTTAAAGTTGGAAATGATCGGCGTTTCGATAATTTCGCCCGACGGTTTCGCCATCAATCCGCGCATACCGGCCAATTGCTTGATCTGCGCCGCGGAACCGCGAGCGCCCGAATGCGCCATCATGTAAACGGCGTTCGGTTCCAAACCTTTTGGCGTGTTCGAGATTTTTTTCATCATCTCTTCGGCGACGCGGTCGGTGCAATCGGACCACAAATCGATCACTTTGTTGTATTTTTCGCGTTGGGTGATCAAACCATCCAGATATTGCTGTTCGTATTCTTTAACTTTGTTTTCCGCTTCGGTGATCAATTTTTCCTTGGCTTCCGGAATGACCAAATCGTCTTTGCCGAACGACAAGCCCGCTTTGCATGCGTGCTTGAAACCAAGCCCCATCATGCGGTCGCAGAAAATGACCGACGCTTTTTGGCCGCAATAACGGTACACGGTGTCGATAACGCCCGAAATGTCTTTTTTGGTCAACAACCGGTTGACCAGCGACAATGGAACATCAGGATGTTTCGGCAACAAACCGCCAAGCAAAATACGTCCGGCGGTTGTTTCCACGCGCTGCACGATTTTTTTGAAATCGCGGTCGACGGTTTCGAAACGGGTCAAGATTTTGGTGTGCAAATGGATGACATTTTGTTCCAACGCGTGTTCGATTTCGCCGATGTCGGTGAAATATTTCCCCTCGCCCGGCAAACCTTCGCGCATCAATGTCAAATAATAAATACCCAAAACGATGTCCTGGGTCGGAACGATAATCGGTTTTCCGTTGGCCGGAGACAAAACGTTGTTGGTCGACATCATCAAAACGCGCGCTTCTAATTGCGATTCCAACGACAATGGAACGTGAACCGCCATTTGATCGCCGTCGAAATCGGCGTTAAACGCGGTACATACCAATGGGTGCAATTGAATCGCCTTGCCTTCGATCAACACGGGTTCGAACGCCTGAACGCCCAAACGGTGCAATGTCGGCGCGCGGTTCAACAAGACGGGATGTTCGCGGATAACTTCTTCCAAAATATCCCAAACTTCGGGACGCTCTTTTTCCACCATGCGTTTCGCCGCCTTGATGGTCGATGCCATGCCGTACAATTCCAATTTCGCGTAAATGAACGGTTTGAACAATTCCAGCGCCATTTTTTTCGGCAAGCCGCATTGATGCAATTTCAATTCAGGGCCAACGACGATAACCGAACGGCCGGAATAATCGACGCGTTTTCCAAGCAAGTTCTGGCGGAAACGGCCTTGTTTGCCTTTCAACATGTCGGACAAAGATTTCAATGGGCGTTTATTCGCGCCCTGAATCACGCGGCCACGGCGGCCGTTGTCGAACAATGCGTCCACGGATTCTTGCAACATACGTTTTTCGTTGCGGATGATAATGTCCGGCGCGCGCAATTCGATCAGGCGTTTCAAACGGTTATTCCGGTTGATAACGCGGCGGTACAAATCGTTCAAATCGGACGTGGCGAAACGGCCGCCATCCAATGGAACCAATGGACGCAATTCCGGCGGAATCACCGGCACGACATCCAAAACCATCCATTCCGGTTTGGTTTGCGACGCGACGAACGCATCGACAGTTTTCAAACGTTTGACCAATTTTTTGCGTTTCGCTTCGGAATTGGTTTCTTTCAATTCTTCGCGCAAAGTGGTTTGCAATTCTTCCAAATTGATGGCTTGCAACAGCGACTTGATCGATTCCGCGCCGATTTGCGCGGTGAAATTGTCGCCGAATTCGTCTTGCGCCTTTAGATATTCTTCTTCGGTCAGCAATTGATGTTTTTTCAAGCTGGTCATACCCGGTTCGACAACCAAGTAAGATTCGAAATACAAAACTTTTTCCAATTCACGCAAGGTCATGTCCAACAACATGCCGATGCGCGACGGCACCGATTTCATGAACCAGATGTGCGCAACCGGCGCCGCCAATTCGATATGGCCCATGCGGTCGCGGCGAACTTTGGTCAATGTGACTTCGACGCCGCATTTTTCGCACACGATGCCGCGGTATTTCATGCGTTTGTATTTGCCGCACAAACATTCGTAATCTTTGATGGGACCGAAAATACGGGCACAAAACAAACCGTCGCGTTCCGGTTTGAATGTCCGGTAGTTGATGGTTTCCGGTTTTTTGATTTCACCGTGCGACCAGGCGCGGATTTGATCCGGCGCGGCGATGGCGATGCGCAATTGATCGAAACTTTGCGGCCCGGTGTTTTGATTAAACAAATTCATCAACTGATTCATAAAAAACTCTCCAAAATTTTCGGTCGTCGGTAATGTAAATTCCGCAAGCCGTTGGAAAAATCCAACGGCTTCAGGTTAACGACTATTCATTTCTTTGCTGCAAATCGACGTTCAGACCCAAAGATTTCATCTCTTTGACCAAAACGTTGAACGATTCCGGGATACCCGCTTCGAAGTTGTCATCGCCACGGATGATCGCTTCGTAAACTTTGGTACGGCCGGAAACGTCGTCCGATTTGACGGTGAGCATTTCTTGCAGCGTATAGGCAGCGCCGTATGCTTGCAATGCCCAGACTTCCATCTCCCCGAAACGCTGGCCGCCGAACTGCGCCTTGCCGCCCAGCGGTTGCTGGGTAACGAGCGAGTATGGACCGATCGAACGGGCGTGGATTTTGTCGTCGACCAAGTGGTGCAATTTCAACAAATACATGTACCCGACCGTGACGTTACGGGCGAATTTTTCACCTGTGCGGCCATCGTACAATGTAACCTGGCCGGATGTGGCCAGACCAGCCTTGGTCAAGGCATCGGTAATGTCGGTTTCGCTGGCGCCGTCGAAAACCGGCGTCGCAATCGGTACGCCATCGCGCAGATTGCCCGCCAATTCCATGACTTCGCTTTCGTTCATTTTCGAAATGTTTTTGTAAACATCCTCGCCATAGATTTCTTTCAACTGGCCTTTTAGGTCGTTGGCGTTGGCGGCTTTTTGCTGGATCGACTGGATCATTTGATTGATCTGACGGCCAATACCGGCCGACGCCCAACCCAAATGCGTTTCCAAAATCTGGCCCACGTTCATCCGCGACGGAACGCCAAGCGGATTCAAAACGATGTCGACCGACGTGCCGTCTTCTAAAACTGGCATGTCTTCGACCGGAACGATGTTGGACACAACCCCTTTGTTTCCGTGGCGGCCGGCCATTTTGTCGCCCGGCTGCAATTTGCGTTTTACGGCCACGAATACTTTGACCATTTTCATAACGCCCGGCGGCAATTCGTCGCCGCGCTGCAATTTTTCGACTTTGTCGTCGAAACGCGCTTGCAACAAACGGACGCTTTCGTCGAATTGTTTTTTCAACGCTTCGATGTGATCCATTTGGCCGTCGTCATCGATGACCATTTGACGCAATAAATGATTTGGCGTCGCCGAAATAACCGATTCGGTCAACTTGTCGCCTTTTTTCACGGATGCGTCTTTGTGCGCCGATGCGACCGTTTGATCGGCCAACAACACCTTTAGGCGCGCCATAAAGCTGCGTTCCAAAATCGCGCGTTCGTCGTCGCGATCTTTGGCCAAACGGGCGATTTCTTGCCGTTCGATCGACAAAGCGCGTTCGTCTTTGTCGACGCCACGGCGCGAAAATACGCGGACTTCGACGATAGTTCCGGAAATGCCCGGCGGCACGCGCAACGATGTATCGCGGACGTCGGATGCTTTTTCGCCGAAAATCGCGCGAAGCAATTTTTCTTCCGGTGTCATCGGCGATTCGCCCTTTGGCGTTACCTTGCCGACCAGAATATC
>CAYWJR010000072.1:0-5844 GCA_964458615.1 uncultured Alphaproteobacteria bacterium | reverse complement strand
AAATTCACATCGCCGACCAATTTGGCTTTGCCGTCCGGCGTTGCAACGCGGTTGATACCGACATCGATCACGCACGCGCCGGATTTGATAAAATCCGCGCCCACAAATTCCGGTCTGCCGATCGCGGCGATCAATATATCCGCCTGTTTGCATTCGGCCTGTAAATTTTTGGTTTTCGAATGCACGACGGTAACGGTGCAATTTGCGTGGCGCAATAACTGCGCCATCGGCGCGCCGACGATATTGGATCTGCCGATCACAACCGCCTTTTTGCCCGTCAAATCCCCCAGATGATGTTGCAACAACATCAAACACCCGGACGGCGTGCACGGAACGAATCCATCGCGCTTGCCCTTGGCCAATTTTCCGGCATTCACATCGTGAAATCCGTCCACATCTTTGCGCGGGTCGATAGCGCCCAGAATATTTTCTTCGGAAATATGTTTGGGCAACGGCAATTGCACCAATATCCCATGAATTTTTGGATCGGCATTCAATTGCGATATAATTTGCAGCAATTCATTTTCGGAAATATCGGCCGGTTTCGAAATATCGACCGAATGCAATCCCATCGCCGCGGCGGTTTTTTTCTTTGACCCGACATAAGATTGGCTGGCCGGATCGGCGCCGACCAGAACCACGGCCAAACCAGGCACGATATTATGATCGCGTTTCATTGCCGCGACTTCGGCCGCAAGTTTGATTTTTAAATTTTCGGCAAATAATTTGCCGTCGATAATTTGCGCGGTCATGGTTCCTGCATTTCTTTATTATTACCGGCTGCTTCCGGGCGACCTTGATACCAGATTTTCAAAGATTTTTGAAGCAGCAAGGGATTGCCCGATATAATCAGCTTTTTTCGCCGCCCAGCCGCGCCGCGCGCAACCGAAAAAGACGTTTTAGGCAAACCCCATTCGCCGGACAATAATTCAACAATCGCCTTGTTGGCCTTGCCATCCTCGGGCGGCGCGGTAACCGCGATTTTCAACGCCGCGCCGTCATTGGATTCGATTATTCCGCCTATTCTGGAATTGCGCGCGGCAGGGGTGCAATGCAGCCGAATTTCAATCCCGTCCGCAAGCAACTTGCAAAACGGCGGCAACATTAAAACATGCCGAACCAATATTCGCGGATCAAATTTTGCGCGAACACGATCAATAAAATCAAAATGACGGGGGAAATATCGACGCCGCCTATGGACGGCAAATAACGGCGAATCGGGCGCAAGGCGGGCTCGATCACTTTTTCTAAAAAGTCTTGGATCAAATACACGACGCGGTTGCGGGTATTGACAACCCCGAACGTCACCAGCCAGCCCATAATCACATAAGCCAGAACCAGATACATATATATAGTCAGCAATTCGATCAAAAGAATCCCAAGCGAATTCATGAAAAACCTCTTTATCCGGGGGTTGGCGCAAAAATTGATGTGCCTAAGTTATAGACAATTTATGGCGCAGTCACAAGGCCGCAAGACCGGATTTATTTTTTATGTTTAAACCACAATCCCGCAAAACCGGCCATTAAAACCACGAAAGGCGACAGCCACAAAATCATGTTTTGCCCGCTCCATTGCGGTTTTAGCAACACAAATTCCCCGTATCTCGCGACAACCGCTTGAATCACCGCTTGGTCGTCATCGCCCTGCGACAATGATTGGCGCACCAGACCGCGTATGTCGCGGGCGATTGTGGCGTTGGATTCGTCGATGGTTTCATTTTGACACACCACGCAACGCAATTGTTTGGATATAGTGCGGGCGCGCGATTCCAATATGGGGTCCGGCAATTTTTCATCCGGCATCACCGCGAATGCGGGGGTCATGGCCGACAATAACAATAGCAACAATATGAAACGCGCCACAATCCACCTTTATTCCAAAATCAACCGGCCGGCCAATTTTTTTATTTCTTGCAATTCCGGCTGCATCAATTGCCCGGCATAATGATACCGCACAATACCACGCGCATCGATTAAAAAAGTTTCGGGAACGCCGGTCAAACCCCAATCGATTCCGGTTCTGCCGGTATCATCCAACAACACCGCATCGAACGTATTGCCGGAATCTTTTACAAACTTTTGCAACGACGGCATTTTATCCTTGTATGCAATACCGACGATTTGCATGCCGGGCTGCTTGGACAATTCATGCAAAACCGGCGCTTCGGCGATGCATGGCACGCACCAGCTGGCGAAAAAATTTATCAATGTGATTTCTTTTGAAAAAATTTCTTTGGAATCGCGCCGATTTCCCGACAAATCAATCAATGAAAAATTTGGCGCGGGTTTATCGGCAAAAGGCGACGGCAACGCCGAAGGATCGCGGCCTGTGGCCAACGACCCGGCAAACGCGAATATCAACGCCACCAATGACACCAAAGGAATCCAGCGCATAAAATTCATCGGGCACCTGACGGTTGCGGTTTTTTCAATGATTTCGCCACTTCTGGCGGCATGTAATTTTCATCGTGTTTGGCCAAAATGCTTTGCGCCGCGAAAACGCCATCCGCGCCGATTTTTCCAATCGCCACCGCGCCGCTGTCCTCGCGGAATAAATCCGGCAACACGCCGCGATATTCGACATCGATTGAATTTTCAAAATCGGTCAAACGGAATTTCACTATTAACTTATCCTGATCTTTTTTGATCGATCCGGCCTGCACCATCCCGCCAAGACGAATTGTTTGCCCCGCAACCGGCGGATTGTTTTTTATATCGGTTGGGGAAAAGAAAAATTGCAAATTGTCTTTGAACGCCGTCAATACCAGCGCCGCCGCGCATCCGATCGCAACCATTGCAAACAATACATATATCAAACGCCTATGTTTCGGTTTCATCGCAATTCCGATTCCAAACGGCGCAGTTTACGCCACAAATAAACCGTAAGCCCCCCAAGGACAATCGCGGCAAATGCATAAGAAGGCCAGATGTAAATACCATATCCGTTCATGAACCAAAAATCATTCATATCCGCCTGCCCGTTTTTGCCCTGCCCGTTTTTGCCAAGATAAAATCATTTTCCGCCCGGCCAATTCCACACGCGCCGACAGTAAAATCAAAAAAACCGCCAGGCACAAAAACCCAACACCCATCACCAATAACGGCCACAGCATGCTGGAATCGATCGATGGGTTGGCGATCCGCGACAGGCTGGATATGCTGGATGTTTGGTGCAATGTCGACCACCAATCGACCGAAAATTTAATAATCGGCAAATTGACCGCGCCGATAATCGCTAATACCGCGCCGAATTGGCTGGATTTTTGAATGTCATTCAGACTGTGCAGTAAAATCATATGCCCGGCGTACAGAAAAAATAAAATCAGCATGGATATTAACCGCGCATCCCAAACCCACGCCGCACCCCATGCGGGTTTGCCCCACAACATTCCTGTTATCAACGCAATCGCCGTAAAGCATGCCCCGACCGGCGAGCATCCGCGCGCCAGAAAATCCGCAACAGGATGCCGCCAAACCAGATAACCCGCGCTGCATGCCGCCATAACGGCGTACACGAACATCGCCATCCAGGCGGACGGCACATGCACATACATGATACGCATGGAATCGCCTTGTAAATAATCGGGCGGCGCCATCACAAGCCCGCCATACAATCCAATTGCAATCGCCGCAATAGCGGCGATGCCTGTAATAGGCATAACAATTTTGCTGATGCGGATGAATCGCAACGGATTCGCCAGAATATGTAATTTACGGTTCATATCAATCCAGATTTTCGATAATTTTTACGGTAACGACCGGGCATATCGCACCGGCCACGATGAATATCGCCACAAGCGCGGCCAAAGGTTGCGACGCATCCGTACGCAATATGACGGCTTCGGCGGCGGCAAGCGTGAAAATAAACAATGGAACCGCCAATGGCAATAACAGGATAAACAATATCAACGATGCCTGCGTTGCGATCAATCCAATTGCCGATACCATAATGCCGATCATGGATAAATTGACCGCGAATAAAAATACAACCGGCACCATCCGGTATAAATCCATCACCGCATAATCCGGCGCATACCCCAAATGCAGGATTGCCGGGGCAAGCACGGTGACAGGCAAGCATAACAACAATACAAATACCGATATTTTAGCACACACCGCATGAATCAGACCAAAAGGACGCAATTGCATTTTTCGGTAATACCCGCACGCCCAATCGGCGCGCAACACCCGGTCCATGCCCGCGATCAACGCCAACATCAATGTCAAAAGCACCATCGAAAGCCCCGAACGCAAATCGAGCTTGGCGCCAGCGCCAGATCCCAGCATGTACAAGAACGGCGGCAACAGAAAAAATACCATTGCCGCTGCAAAATCCGGCGCGCCGCTCACGCTCAACCGCCATTCCCGGCGCAATAATTGCCCAAACTGCCGCATCACGATTTATCCATTTGCAAAACTTGGCTGGGTTTGAATGTTGGATTTTGATGGGAACTGAATATCGTAATTTTTCCTGCCAATTGCCGCATTGAGATCATCATTTGCAATTTGCTGGCGGCATCGTCGTCTAGATTGGCCAGCGGCTCGTCCAATAGCCACAAATCTTTGTCCGTTTGCAAATACAACGAAGCCAGCGCCAAACGTTTCACCTGGCCTTGCGATAAATAACGGGTTGGAATATCGCACTTATCGTTCAGATGGAAATGCGCAAGCCCTTCGGACAACAAACCATCATCCTCATCTAAATTCAACGATGCGATATTTTCCCGTACCGTTAAATCGGGGCGCACCCCGTTTGCATCATCAAACCACGCAATACGCGATCTAAAGGCGGCAATGTCGTCTTGAACATTCAAATTTTGCCAAAAAATTTGCCCATCATAGGAAAGAAAACCTGCAATCGCGTTCAAAAACGTGGTTTTGCCGCTGCCGTTGGCGCCGCGCAACCATATAATCTCGCCCGCATGGCAATCCAGATCCAGATCGCGGATAACCGGCACAGATCCTCGGTTTACAGATATTTTTTGAACACGCAGCTGTGGCATATTGCTTTGAAATTGCATAATAATTCAGGTTTTTATAGCAAGAATGCTTGATATTGTCGCCTGTTTCTTTACGCTTCGTTAACATATTGGTACTAAGTCATTATTATGGCTCTAACGCTCCCATCGGCGCCATCGAGCCAACGGTATCTTAATCATTATCCTTTATTATTCCTTATCATTGTTCCTTATTAGTCCCAGACGGAGTTCATCATGCGCAATAGTTTCAAAGCCGAACAAATTCTAAAAACCGGCAAAAATAAATATCGGTATTTCGATTTAACCGTGGCCGCCCAAAATGGTTTGCCGGGAATCGAAAAATTGCCGTTTTCGATGAAAGTATTGCTGGAAAATTTATTGCGGCACGAAGATGGACGCAGCGTAACCCGCGAAGATATTTTGGCCGTCGTGCAGTGGATGAAAGATAAAAAATCCGACCGCGAGATCGCATTTTCCCCTGCCCGCGTGTTGATGCAGGATTTCACCGGCGTTCCAGCCGTTGTGGATTTGGCCGCGATGCGCGACGCCATCGTTCACATGAAAGGCGACGCCCGTAAAATCAATCCATTGAAACAGGTCGATTTGGTCATCGATCATTCGGTCATGGTCGATTATTACGCCCAAGGCGATTCGTTCGGCAAAAACGTGAAATTGGAATTCGACCGCAATCATGAACGGTACGCGTTTTTGCGCTGGGGTCAGAACGCGTTTGATAATTTCCGCGTTGTACCGCCAGGCACCGGAATTTGCCACCAAGTGAATTTGGAATATCTGGCGCAGGTTGTTTGGGTCGATGAACATCGATTTGATGAAAGATCCGTTGGGCGTCGGCAAAGACGGCA
>CAYWJR010000071.1:0-5889 GCA_964458615.1 uncultured Alphaproteobacteria bacterium | reverse complement strand
AATTTTTGCGCGGTGAATGCGGACATTTCCTGGGCGACGTCCAAATCCGCAATCGAACTTCTGGCGCCTTCCTGGTTTTCGATCATCGTTGCGATGTTTTCCGTGACTTTTTCCAATCGGTTGATTGCAGCCGCAGCGCTGGTGCGGAAATAATTTAGATTGTTCAATGCGCGCATGATGCTTTCTTCGGCGCGTCTTGCGGTGCCGCGGCTGGTTAGCATGCTGAAACCAAGATTGTAATCCAGCGAATTTAAATTGATCGATCCGGCGCGGAATGAAACGTTGCCAGATGTTGCCGAATCCGAACTGATTCGGAATGTGCCCTGTAATCCCATGTTGCTGTTGTTGATGTACCGCGATGCAACGGCGTTGCTGAAAGATCCATCGGTGTAAATTCGTATGATGTCTAATTTCCGGTCGCCGTTCAAATCAACAACAGCTGACGTTCCATAAACGCCCAATGTGTTGTCGATGAAATTCGACGCTGGATTTGTGAAATAGGCGCTGATGCTTCCGCCCGCCGGCATTGAATTGAAATCGATCTGGCCGATGCCTTGGGCGTAACTGAAATACCGGCCGCTCATGGTGGCGATGTCCAAAATTCCATCGCCGTTCATGTCGACTATGTGCGTTTGTCCCGTTGTCAAGAATCCAGGGTTGAATGTGTAATTCACCGAACTGAAATTGCCGTTGCCAGAATTCAAACGGATATTCACGCCGTTTGTGGTATTCATCCAAATGAAATCCATCAATCCGTCGCCATTGACGTCATAGAAATTTTGCGAACCGGAATTGGTCAATGTGCCTGCGCCGCCCAATGTCAGTCCGCTGCCGCTGTTCGACAGCATTTGATAATTCGTGCCGTTGCGCGCCATTACATCCATTTTTCCATCATTGTCGATGTCGACCACCGATAACGTGGATGCCGCAAGACCTGTGTTGATTGTCCAGCTTGAGGAGAAAGATTGATCCGATCCGGCAAGATAAATTATGGCGTTCGCGCCGTTGCGGACAACCAGATCCGTGCGGCCATCGCCGTCCATATCCGCAGTGGTCATGCCATTGGCAGTTGCGGTTACGGTTTGCGTGTTTGCAAAACTCATGCTGTCATCGTTGTAATAAATATTTACTCCTCCTGCTCCGTTGTACATGGCAACGTCCATTTTTCCGTCGCCGTTGAAATCGCCAATGTCCCCGATTGTATTGGATGAACCGAATGTAATGGATGCAGTTGTTTGGAATGTTCCATCGCCGTTGCCCAAGTATATTCTTAGACCTGCAGCCTGGCTGATGAACATGTCCATCACTCCGTCGCCGTTGAAATCTGCGACGCGAGACAAGCTTGGCGCGCCTGTGATGTTTGTGTTCGATCCTGTGTTGGACAACGACAAATCGCCGACGTCGAACAAATCGGTGCCGTTGAACCGCGTGCTGCCGGACAGGCGGTTGATTTCATTTTTGATTTGCTGGTATTCGGTGTTCAGCATGCCGCGTTCAACCGCAGACAGATTTGAACTTTGCGCTTGTGCGGATAGTGCGCGCATGCGATTCAGCATATCGCCGACGCGTTGATACGCGCCTTCGGCGACTTGCAACATCGCGCTGCCTTGTTGCGCGTTCAGTTGATATTTTTGCAAGGATACAAGCTCGGCGCGAATGCGCGACGACACCGCGACACCGGCGGCGTCGTATCGGGCGGATGGGGCGTTTTGTCCAGATGCAAGACGAGACAGCGCGCGATCGAGCGCATTCTGCGATTGCTGCAGAGAACGCAGGGCGATACCTGCGGCGCGGTTGCTGTTTATCGTCATCGACACTTCGTGACACCTCCTGCGTCTGTTAAGTGTCTTGCGCACAAACAAATTTTGCCTGTGCACAAAAACGGGCTCATACTTTGATCCCAGCCTATACTATGACCTAAAAAGGATAATTTTCGATTAATGAGAATGGTTTATTACAGTGTGAATCTTTGTATTTCAATAACTTATCGGTTTTTCACTTGAATTTTTAGCGGATACAAAATTTGAAACAATATTGCTAAAATTTTCCGGTCTTTCCATTGACACGAGTAACATTCTTACCTACATCTTTAGCACTCTTTTACAGTGAGTGCCAAAAGCGCCTCGAAAAAACTGAATTCGATGAGTTTTTGACCTTTACTGGATGTTAACCACCCGATCATGGAGCATTTTTATGAAATTTAGACCTCTGCACGACCGCGTTTTGGTGAAACGTTTGGCGTCCGAAGAAAAGACCGCCGGCGGAATCATTATCCCGGATAGCGCCCAAGAAAAGCCGATGGAAGGCGAAGTAATCTCTGTTGGTGCCGGAAACCGCGACGAAAGCGGTAAATTGGTGCCTTTGGATGTTAAATCCGGCGACCGTATTTTGTTCGGCAAATGGTCCGGCACCGAAGTGAAAATGGACGGAGCCGATTATTTGATCATGAAAGAATCGGATATCATGGGCATTATCGAACCTACCGGTTCCAAGAAAAAAGCAGCCTAACAACTTTATTTAAAGGAGAATTTTAATGGCTAAACAAATTCATTCCGGTCAAATCGGCCGTCAAAAATTGCTGACCGGCGCGTTGCTGGCTGCGAACACAATCGCATCGACCCTGGGCCCGGGCGGCCGCACGGTATTGTTGCAAAAATCGTTTGGCGACCCGCGTTCGACCAAAGACGGCGTAACCGTTGCAAAAGAAATCGAATTGGCCGATCCGTATGAAAATATGGGCGCGCAAATGATCAAAGCGGCGGCAAGCAAAACCGTCGACGCAGCCGGTGACGGCACAACAACATCGTCGGTTTTGGCCGGCGCGTTGATGTCGGAATCGATGAAATATATCTTGGCTGGCGCGAACGCAACCGATTTGCGCCGCGGTTTGGATATGGCATGCGAAGCAGTTTGCGATCGTTTGTCGAAAATGTCGAAAAAAGTATCGACCAATCAGGAAATCAGCCAAATCGGCACCATTTCCGCGAACGGCGATAAAGAAATCGGCAACATGCTGGCAAAAGCAATGGAAAAAGTCGGCCATGAAGGCGTGATCAGCGTCGAAGAAGCAAAAGCCATGGAAACCGAACTGGATGTCGTTGAAGGCATGCAATTCGACCGTGGTTATATCAGCCCGTATTTCGTAACCAATTCCGAAAAAATGATTTGCGAATTGGACAGCCCATATATCTTGATTTTCGAGAAAAAATTGTCGGGCTTGCAGGCGATGTTGCCGGTATTGGAAGCCATCGTGCAATCGGGTAAACCGTTGTTGGTTATCGCCGAGGACGTCGAAGGCGAAGCGTTGGCGACATTGGTTGTTAACAAATTGCGCGGCGGTTTGAAAGTCGCTGCGGTAAAAGCGCCTGGATTCGGCGATCGCCGCAAAGCGATGTTGGAAGACATTGCGATTTTGACAAACGGCCAAGTAATTTCCGAAGATTTGGGAATTAAATTGGAAAATGTCAGCTTGAACATGCTGGGCAAAGCCAAAAAAGTCATCATCACCAAAGAAGAAACCACAATCGTTGATGGTACCGGCAAAAAAGCCGATATCGAAGCGCGCGTTGGCCAAATCAAAGCGCAAATCGAAGAAACCACATCCGATTACGACAAAGAAAAATTGCAAGAACGCTTGGCGAAATTGGCCGGCGGCGTTGCGGTTATCCGTGTCGGCGGCGCAACCGAAGTCGAAGTCAAAGAACGCAAAGACCGTGTCGAAGACGCGATGCATGCAACCCGTGCAGCCGTCCAAGAAGGCATCGTTCCAGGCGGCGGCGTCGCATTGTTGACCGCATCCAAATCGTTGGATGGATTGAAAGTGTCGAATGACGATCAACGCGCGGGCATCGACATCGTTCGCCGCGCTTTGCAGGCGCCTTTGCGTAAAATCGCGGAAAACGCCGGCGAAGATGGTTCGATCATCATCGGCAAAATCCTGGAATCGAAAGAAGCCAATTACGGCTGGGATGCATACAAAGGCGAGTTCACCGATTTGGTGAAATCCGGCATCATCGATCCGACCAAAGTGGTTCGCACCGCTTTGCAATCGGCGATTTCCGTAGCAGGCCAGTTGATCACAACCGAAGCCGTGATCGCAGATCTGCCGAAAAAAGAAGAAGGCCATGGCCACGACCACCACGGTGGCGGCGGCATGGGCGGTGGAATGGGTTTCTAATCCAATCCAAAAGTCTTACGGGAAAGGGGCGCGTTTTGCGCCCCTTTCTTTTTGCCCATGCTGTTTAATATTTTATCCGGCTTCGCCGGACTCAATATTTTATCCGGCTTCGCCGGATGGGGCGGCGGAATGGGTTTCTAGTCCAATCCGTTCATCTAATAGAAAAGGGGCGCAATCGCGCCCCTTTTTTTGTCTATGCTTTGCCGCCGTAGGGCGTGGCACAACTGGTCGCCATTAAGGCTCGATGATTACGTTTTCGGCCGCAACGTAGGAAACGCGATCACATCGCGTATGCTGGCCGAATCGGTTAACAACATCACCATGCGATCGATGCCAATGCCCAAACCACCCGTTGGCGGCAAACCATATTCCAATGCGGTGACATAATCTTCGTCCATCATTTGCGCCTCGGAATCGCCGGCCTCGCGTTGTTTCATTTGATCGGCGAACCGGTCATATTGATCGACCGGATCGGATAATTCCGAAAACGCATTGGCGATTTCCCACCCGTTTGCGAACGATTCAAACCGTTCCGTTAAAATCGGATTCGAACGGTGCACCTTGGCCAATGGCGAAATGTCCTTTGGCAGATCGATAACATGCGTCGGTTGCACCAAGGTCGATTCGACCTTTGCATCGAACACGGTGGCAACGACCTGGCCCCAATTGAATTTCGGTTCGACATAAATTCCCAATTTGTCCGCGGCGGCGCGCGCGGCTGCAGGATCGGTGATTTGCATAAAATCGACGCCGGTTTCATCGCGGATCAAATCGGTCATGGATCGGCGTTTCCATGGCGGTTTGAAATCGATCTCGCGCCCTTGGTAAGTCACCTTGGTTGTGCCCAGCGCCGTTTGCGCGCAATGCGCAACGATGTTTTCGGTCAATGTCATGATGTCGTTGTAATCGGCATAGGCCAAATACAATTCCAACGTGGTGAATTCAGGATTATGTTTGATCGAGATCCCTTCGTTTCTGAAACAGCGGTTGATTTCATACACGCCGTTCGCCAAACCGCCGACAATCAATCGTTTCAAATGCAATTCCGGGGCGATGCGCAGAAAGAAATTAGAATCCAGCGCATTGTGATGCGTTGTAAATGGTTTGGCCGACGCGCCGCCCTGGATGGCGTGCAACATCGGCGTTTCGACCTCGGTAAATCCGTGATCGTCTAAATACCGGCGCATGGCGGAAATAATCGCGCTGCGGCGGCGCAGGGTGGTGCGGCTTTCATCGTTCATGATCAGATCGACATAACGTTGGCGGTAACGCGTTTCGACATCCGAAAGGCCATGATATTTTTCCGGCAATGTCGCCAGCGATTTCGCCAAAACTGTGATGGTTTGCACCTTGACCGACAATTCGCCGCGCGGCGTACGGCGGATAATGCCCGATACGCCGATCATATCGCCGATGTCCAGCAAGTCACGGATGGCCAGTTGTTCGGGCGTCAAATTGTCCTTGTGCGCGAAAATTTGAATTTTTCCGGATTCATCCATCAAATCGATGAACATGCCGGAATTGCGGTACGCCATAATGCGCCCCGCAACCTGTACGGTATCGGAGGTATCGGTGCCTGGCGCCAAATCTTTGTATTTGTCTTGTAAAACTTGCGCGGTGTGGCTGCGGGTGAATTTGTATGGGTATGGGTTGACCCCCATATCGCGCAATTTTTGCGCCTTGGCCAGACGGATCGTGCGGTAATCTTCGCT
>CAYWJR010000070.1:0-6046 GCA_964458615.1 uncultured Alphaproteobacteria bacterium | reverse complement strand
TTTTTTTGCGCGATTCCAAAATAATGCCGTGATCGATTTTCCGTGCGACAAAACCTTGGGCATCGGCCAATTGCGCCAATTGGTGCGCGTTCACGGATAAAATAGATTTCGCCTCGCGGGTTTTCAACGGGCGGCGCGATTCGAAATGGGATTCGAACATCGCCGCCAGTTTTTCATAATGATCCACGCGCAAATACATTTGATGGATTTTAACAAATCCCGCGGCCAACGCATCGTCCGGCGCCAGTTTGTCGTCCAGATGCACAAAAATCTTTCCGGCCAGATTGGATGCGCTGTGGCCGCGCCCGTGAAACAACGACCATAATTGCGCCCGCAAAATCGTCTGTCTGGGCGCATAATGATTGCGGGCATACAAAAAACCGCGCCCGATTTGAAATCCGTTATCGCGTAAAATTTCCCTGTCCGCATCGCCGGTTGAATTCATGATTTCTTGGATTCTGGCTAATGGCAAAACGCCCAAATTTTCGGTTATTTGATACGCAATGCCGCGCGCCGCGCCGCTTAATTTCAAATCTTTGACGCCATACAAATCTTGCAACTGGCCGCGCAAATAATCGATCAGCCATGGATCTATTTTTTCCAATATCTTCGCACGCAATTGCGGATCCAAATCGTCGTCTGTTAAAATATGCACGGCGGGGTGCAAAATATCTTTGCCTGCCTGCAATTTTGCGATCGGCCTGCCATGCCATAATATTTCGTTGTTGCGCGCCAACGCCAAAACCGGAACTGCCTCGTCGGTCAATTTTTGCACTTGTTTCGGCAAATGCGCCAAAACCGCCTTGCGCGCGGCGGCCTTGATCGGCTTGCTGACGGTTTGCAAAACTTCTTGGTCAGGCTGGAACCGGAAACCGGACAAACGGCCAACGAATTGGCCTTCGACCAATACATCCCCGCCGCCCGTGACATCGGCGGTGAATTCCGCGTTTTCATCCAGCTTTTTCATCAAAACGGCGATGCGTTTATCGACAAAACGCTGAGTCAATTCCATGTGCAGCGCGTCCGACAAACGGTCTTCGATCGACCGGGTGCGTTCTTGCCATTCGGACTGGTTTAAAATCCATTCGCTACGGTTGGAAATATAAGTCCACATACGGATATGCGCCAACCGCGTCATAATCGCGTTCATGTCGCCGTCATATTGATCCAATTTCGCAACCTGCTGTTCGACGAAAGCGGGCGGAATTTTTCCATTCCCGGTCATTAGATGCTGATAAATCTGCATTAAAAACCGCGCATGAATTTCAGTCAGCAATTTGCGGTAATCCGGAACTTGGCATACTTCCCACAACAATTTCACCGCCTCGTATCCTTGGGCCAAATGCGACACGCCCGAATCGTTCGCCATGATGCCCAGAATTTCATGATCCTCAAGACCGACTGGGCGTTTATAAAATTCGCGCGGGGCTGGCATATTCAATGTGTATTGCAATTCTTTTATGGATGAAAAATCCAGTTTGCTGTTGCGCCAATAAACGATTTGCACCGGATCGAATCGGTGCGATTCGATTTTTTTGACCAAATGATCGGGCAACGACCCTTCGTCGGCGGTGGTGCCGAACGTGCCGTTGCGCATATACCTTCCGGCGCGCCCGGCGATCTGGCCGATTTCCGACGCGCGCAGTTGCCGCACATTGCGCCCATCGAATTTGCGCACCGTCGAAAACGCGACATGATCGATGTCCATATTCAACCCCATGCCGATGGCGTCGGTTGCGACGATATAATCCACCTCGCCCGCCTGATACATTCCGACTTGGGCGTTGCGCGCACGCGGGCTTAGGGCGCCCATAACAACCGCGGTGCCGCCGCGTTGGCGGCGCATGAATTCGGCCAACGCGTAAACGTCGGCGGCGGAAAATGCGACAACCGCGCTGCGTTGCGGCAGACGGACGATTTTTTTGTATCCGGCATAGGACAATTCGGAAAAACGCTGGCGGCTGTCGATTTGAATCGACGGAATCATCCGTTGCAATAAATGTTGAATCGTATCCGATCCGATAAACATCGTTTCGGTCAACCCGCGCGCATGCAAAATGCGGTCGGTGAAAATATGGCCGCGATCGGGATCGGCCGCCAATTGGATTTCATCGACGCAAACGAATTCCACCATTTTTTCAAGCGGCATCGCTTCGACGGTGCAAATAAAATATCTGGGATTTTCCGGGATGATTTGTTCTTCGCCGGTAATCAAGGCAACTTGCGCCTTGCCTTTGATCGCAGCGACTTTGTCGTAATTTTCCCGCGCCAAAAGACGCAACGGAAACCCCATCATGCCGGATGTGTGCGTCAGCATTCTTTCGATAGCGACATATGTTTTGCCGGTGTTGGTTGGACCCAGAACGGCGGAAATGCGGCCTTGCGATTGCACGTTAAAAATCCCCCGCCGGCACATCAAACCCGGATTTGACGGCCAATAAATGTGGATTTTTGAATTTTTGCGTGGTTTTACCATATGGCAATGGCGCACTGCCCGGCGCCAAAACATGACCGCCCAATGCGCCGACCATGGCATGGGTTGCCGCGGTATCCCATTCATACGATTGCGAAAACGCGACATTGACGTCGTAATCGCCCACGATCATTTCCAAAAATGGCCAAGCATTGTCGGTGATCGCCACATTTCCATTTAAACGGCCCACATAATTTTGCACGGCCGGTTTGTCCTTGATCCGTTGTTCGACCAAAATGCGTTTCGGATCGCGCAGCGCGCTTAGGCGGTTTATCGAACGCCCGCCATCGCCACGATCGATTGTAACGCCCAAATCCATTCCACCCGCCGCCAGCAAATTTAACGCCGGAGCATATAAAACTCCCAATACCGGAACGCCATTTTGCACCAATCCGATCAGCACGGCGAATTTGCCGGTGCGTTCGACAAAATTGCGCGTTCCGTCCAATGGATCGACGCACCAAAATGTTCCGCCGGTAACATCCGGGACAATACCTGCTTCGACCGATTCTTCGCCGATAAATGGAATATTTGGGGCAATTGCGTGCAACCCATCGCGGATTATTTTTTCCGCGGCGCGGTCGGCGGGGGTGACCACCGATCCGTCCTTTTTGATTTCAGGCGTGATGACATCGGCGTAAAAACGCATAATTTCTTCGCCTGCCCGTTTGGAAACATCGATAACCCGTTCTAACATCATGCTGCCTTGCTTAGAATTAACAGAATCAAACCGCCTACCAATAAACATGCGGCCAAAATACGCACCCGCCCGAACGGTTCATGCAAAACAACCGCGCCGATCAGGCTTGCGAAAATAACGCTGCTTTCCCGCAATGCGGATACCGACGCGGCAGGCGCCTTGGTCATGCACCACAATATCATCGCGTAATTCACCGTTGCCAACGCGCCCGCAGCGGCCGAATGCCAGAATCCATTTTTTAAAAACGCGCCAAGCCTGCTCCGGTAACGATAGTAAATAATCCAACTGAACGGAAATTGGCACAAAAACATCAACCACAAACTATACGACAATGTATTGGCGTTCATCCGCGCGCCAATTGCATCGATCGCGGAATATGTGGCGATCATGCACCCCGTCAAGACGGCGAACAAAACAGCCTTGTTTTCCGACCGATCTTCGCGCCGCCGCGCCGTGGAAATCAAACTGAAGATCGCAAAAGAAATAAAGGCGATTCCAACAATCGCAACCGGCGGCAAATAATCGTGCAGCCACAGCAGTGAAAAAAGCGTCAATAAAACAGGCGAAATACCGCGCGCGATAGGATAGGCCAAATTCAAAGACCCATACCGGTAGGCATACATCAGCAAAGTGATGTAAATCCCGTGCGCTGCGACCGAAAGACCCAAATGCGGCCATGATTCGACCACGGGCAAATCGATAAACGGCAAAAACGGCAACGCCACCAAGGCCGACGTTAAATTCAATGTCGCCATGCTTAGAGCGCGGTTATGACTGCCTTGGACAATGGCATTCCAACTGGCATGCATCGCGGCAGCCAGCAAAACGACAAAAGCGATTGAAATATCCATGAATAACGACCCGTTTCAGCCTCAAGCTAACAGAAACTACTGGGAAATAAAGTAATTTTTTGTAATAAAAGGTTACTTGGCTGCATGTGCGAAATTGGCCTATAAACCGCCCATAGAATAATTTTGCCGCCAGCCCGGAAACGCCGATCCAAATTCAATTCAACCAAACAAGGACCATACAATGACCGACAAAAATAAAAAATTGCTGACCGTGATTATCGTCATCGCGGCAGTGTTTTTGGGATATGCCATTTTGACCAAACCCGACAACCGCACCATGGGCGAAAAAATCGGCGATGCCGTCGATACGCTGGAACGCGGCGAAGGATTGGACAAAGCCGGCCGCCAATTGCAAGATCGCACATTGGGCGAAAAAACCGGTGACGCCGTCAAGGATTTGGGCGACGAAATCAAAGACAAAACGGACGGTAAATAATTATCATGAGTTTTGCAGCATTGATCCTGGCCGCCGGAAAATCGACGCGCATGCAATCCGCGATTCCAAAGGTATTGCATAAAATCGCCGGGCAATCGATGCTGCATTACTCGTTGCAGGCGGCAAAATCCGCCGGCGCCGAAAAAATCGCCGTGGTAATCGGACAGAATATGCAAGATGTCGCCGATTCCATCGCGCCCATCCCGTGCATCATACAACACCCGGCGCGCGGCACCGGACATGCCGTGCAATGCGCGGCGGAATTTTTATCCGGCTATACAAAACCGGTTTTAGTTTTATACGGCGATACGCCGTTTTTACGCGCTGAAACATTGCGCGAATTGTTGAAAAAAATCGAATCCGGCGCCACAATCGCCGTTGCCGGTTTTTATCCCGACGATCCGGGACAATATGGCCGTTTATCGTTGAATCAACGCGGCGAATTGGAATCGATTATCGAATTTGCCGATTGCACGCCGCAACAAAAAACCATCGCATTTTGCAACGCCGGATTGATGGCCGCCGACGGCAAGCGAATTGCGGAATTGTTAAACGAATTAACCCCGAAAAACGCCCAAGGCGAATTTTATCTGACCGATCTTGTGGCCATTGCCAGGGCAAAAAATTACGCCTGCGCAGCAATCGAAGCATCGACCGAAGAATTCACCGGCATCAATACCCGCGCGCAATTGGCCGAAGCCGAACAAATCGCGCAATCGATGTTGCGGCAAAAATTTTTGGCGGCCGGGGTCGGAATGACCGATCCGAATTCCGTGTATTTCAGTTACGATACCGACATCGCACCCGATGTGACCATTGAACCCCATGTATTTATCGGCCCTAACGTCAAAATCGATAATGGCGCACGTATCAAGGCGTTCAGCCATGTCGAAGGCGCGCATATTCAATCCAATGCCACAATCGGCCCATTCGCCCGTTTGCGCCCCGGCACCGTTTTGGGCAAAGACGCGCATATCGGAAATTTTGTTGAAATTAAAAACACCCGCATCGGCGATGGCGCCAAGGCAGGCCATTTATCGTATCTTGGCGACACCCATGTCGGCGCGGATGCAAATATCGGCGGCGGCACCATCACATGCAATTACGACGGTTTTGAAAAACACCGCACCGAAATCGGCGCGGGCGCGTTTGTTGGATCCAACAGCGCCCTTGTCGCTCCGGTTAAAATCGGCGATGGCGCAATCATCGCGGCCGGCAGCGTGATTACCGATAACGTCGATACAGATGCGTTGGCAATCGGCCGGGCGAAACAAATATCGAAACCCGGATGGGCGCAACGGTTCCGCAACGCCATGCGGATTAAAAAACAAAATAAATCGGCCAGTTAATTTAACCCTTTAATATTACGGTTCATCATGTGCGGCATTATTGGAATTATCGGCAAACAACCCGCAACGCCTTTGTTGTTGGATGCATTGCGGCGTTTGGAATACCGGGGATACGATTCGGCCGGAATCGCGACATTGCAAGACGGAAAAATCGAACGCCGCCGGGCCGAAGGAAAATTGGCGAATTTAATCGCGCTAACCGAAGAAAATAAAATTTCCGGCACGACCGGAATCGGC
>CAYWJR010000069.1:0-6442 GCA_964458615.1 uncultured Alphaproteobacteria bacterium | reverse complement strand
AATCTTCCTACCCATTCCGGCGGCAGATTTTGAATATCGCCCTGCACCGCGCGCTGAGGTCCCAATAATTTTTGAGCAGCAGCAACTTGTTCAGCCGCATTATCCAGCAGCATAACATCAACGCCCTTATCCGACAGCTCCTTGGATTGCTTGCCAGTGCCGCCACCCGCATCCAAAACTTTTTCGCCCGGCTGTGCATTCAATACTTCTAAAATCCCCGCACCCAGTTGCGTAACATAACTGAGGTTTTGATCATATTCGCGCCAATTGCCCGTTTGATTGCCTGTCATCTTTAACCCTACTGCGTATATTGATAATATTTGATGTTGTATCTTAAAAGAAAACAAATACAATTACAAGTAAAAAGAAAATTATTTCTATTTATCATATACTTATGATAATTTTTCTTACTCAAAAATGCAAAAAATCGGTTTTCGGCGGATCAATTACCTGGAACGGTCGGACGTTTGGGCGAATGCGGCGGCGGGCGCCAAATCGCGTGTTTTTGTGCGAACAACGCCGATTTCCGGGATTTTTTTCCGCGCCATATCCAGCATAACGCGCCGGGCATAGGGAAACCCGAACCGGTACAAATCGATCCAGGCCATAATATTTTTTCTTTCATCGCCAGCCGGCAACGACTTGGAAAAACTGATCATATTATGCATGTGCGGCGAAAACGGCGATGCGGGATTGTATTTACGCGTCCCGCGCGCGGCGCGTTTATTTTCGGCTTCGATTTTTGCCCTTTGTGAAATGTCGAAATAATTGACCGGCACGGATTCGCACGCATGGCGAAAACCGATTGCGCCGCGAATATCGCCGTACTGCCAACCGCAATCGGCCGCGTCCTGCATCCAAACGGCAAATGACTGTATCAAATCCGCGCGTTTATGCCTGGCCATGATGTTTAAAGCCAACTGATTCTCGCCATCCGCCATTTTTTGCATTTCCGCATGATGTGCTTTGTGCACGAACGGATCGTGGGTTAATTTTACGCCCGCGTTTTTTGCCGTCAACGGCTTTACTTCGAACAGGAAATCGAATACCGGCCTTTCATTTTCACCCGCCGTATTGGCAACGATATGCGCAATCGCCGTTTTATCGCCGACACCGATTTGCCTGACCAGCGCGGGTTGATGTTTGGCGATTTTGTTCCAAACCGCGATTCTGTTTTTTACGGTATTGTTGCGCACGGCGCGGCGAACGATCTGCATTAAATCCCGGTTGGTTAATTTCTTTCCTTCTATTTCAGCCATCATAGCGGCGGCGCAATATTCATCGGCCAAAACATCGATAATGGCCGGTATCGGATAATCCCACCGGTGGGGTTTTTGCGATTCCACCCGCGCCAGGTTTATTTTACGGTCGAAAATATTCCCCAACGCATCCTTAGGATTTTTGAATAAATGCGCATAATGATGCGTCATAAAAAGCGCGGCGAAACCATCGGAATATAATTCCGATTTTTCCGCATATAGAAAATCGGCCAATCCATGGCCGATTTCATGCGCGGCCACATGTATCACGCACAATTGGCGGTCGCGAAGAATTTCATCCGCCAAAGATGGATCCCCATCGTATGCATCATCATAAGGCGCGGTTAAAACAGAAACCTGGATTTGATCGCGGTCGTCCGGATTCAAAAGATCGTCCGCGACATTGACAAATAATAATTTCCGTCCATCCGTCATCGGCCACAGGCGGCTGTAATATCCCTGCGATTTTTTTGGCTGCGCCTGTATTTCGCGAATCGCCACATCGACGATATCGTCATAATTTGCAATCACCCTGAAATCGTAAATAATTTTTTCGAATGATTTTTGATCACGCGGATTGCGGATCAGGCGTTTTTTCTTTGCATCATCGATGGGCAATCCCGCAACGATGCGGCGCAAAAAATCCCGGCGCCGCGGTTGCACCAACGGGACAATAAACATTTCTGGGAAATCGGGTTGAATTTTTCCCACGACTTCGGCGACAATGTCCAAAACCGGAATGGAATTGTACCGTTGATATTCGGCCAAATTTTTCCACCTTAAACGGCGTTGCGGTTTTACAGGCGCGGTCATTCATACCCAGAATATTGTTTTTACAATTTGTCGATTTTACAATTTGTTATTGGCAATATTATCTTTTAAAGATACAAATATCAAGTGAAAAAACGATTGGTTTTACAGACGAATTTACATGCGAAAAAGGCCGGGGCGAAATTTCCCCGGCCAATTATTTTCAACCGTAAAATTGAATCGCAACGGCCAAATTTAGGCGCTGGCCGATTCCGATTCAGCGGCTTCGTTCGCGCCGATTTTTTCACGGATACGCGCCGCTTTGCCGGTCCGGTCGCGCAAATAATACAATTTGCCGCGGCGGACTTCGCCACGGCGGGTCACGTCGACCGATGCGACCAGCGGCGAGTAAATCGGGAACACGCGTTCAACGCCTTCGCCGTACGAAATTTTACGCACGGTGAAATTCGAATTCACGCCTTTGTTGCTGCGCGCGATGCAAACGCCTTCGAACGCTTGCAAGCGAACGCGGTCGCCTTCGACCACTTTTACTTGTACTTTTACGGTATCGCCTGGCGCGAAATCAGGAATGGTTTTACCCGTTCCGGCTTTGGCCGCGATCTTTTTCTCGATTTGTTGCAAGATATTCATAACATTTCTCCTTTGGTTTAGTTCTTCAGTTTCTATAACAAGTTCCCAAAAACATTTTTAAGAACCGTATTTCTCCCATAAATCCGGCCGGCGTTGTTGGGTCATGGATTTGGCCATGTCCTTGCGCCAGTCGGCAATTTTTTGATGATGCCCGGACAATAAAATTTCCGGCACCGGCATCCCCTGCCATTCCGCAGGTTTTGTGTAATGCGGCGCTTCGAGCAATCCAGTCTCAAAACTTTCTTCGACCAGGCTTTGCGGCGCGCCCACCGTTCCGGGCAAAAGCCGTATCACCGCGTCCAGCAAGGTCAAGGCCGGAATTTCACCGCCCGACAAAATAAAATCGCCCATCGAAATTTCCACCATGCGGTGTTTTTCGATAACGCGTTCATCGATGCCTTCGTACCGGCCGCACAACAAAATCATATTTCCCTGCGTGGAAAATTCCCTGGCCATTTTCTGGCAAAATGTTTTTCCGCGCGGCGTGAAATAAATGACCGGCGCATTTTCAAAACCTTGGCGCGCGTGAACCGATTGGATCGCCGCATCGATAACATCGGCGCGGATAACCATTCCGGCGCCGCCGCCAAACGGCGTATCGTCGACGGTGCGGTGCTTGCCTTGGGCAAAATCGCGCATATCGATTACATCGATCGCCCAGATATTGTCGGCGCGCGCCTTGGCCGCGATGGAATGATCCAATGGCCCCGGGAACATATCCGGGAACAAGGTCAACACCGCAACGCGCAGTTTCGGGGTTGTTTGGATTGCGGATTTACGCATCGCCGCCCTGCCCCTCTTGCTGTTCGTCTTCGGCTTCGATGACATCCGGCACATCGACGGTGATTTTTTTACCCGCCACATCGACCCGTCCTACAAAACGGTCATGAAACGGCAAAGACAATATATCCGCGCCGTCGCGTTCGATGTCGATCACATCGCCAGCGCCGAAATTGTAAATATCGGCGACGGTGCCGACGATATTGCCATTTTTGTCGATGGCGCGCATGCCGATCAAATCGGCATGATAATACCGGCCTTCGCCCAATTGCGGCATCGACGAACGGGATACGTATAATTTAATCCCGCGCAACGATTCGGCCGCATTGCGGTCGGCGATTCCATCGATGCGGACGGCGACTTGGGCGCCTTTCACCTCGACGGCTTCGATTGCAAAAGAACGCGTGCCGCGGATATCGGTCAACGCGCCATAAGACGCGATGTCGGCCGGATCGGATGCATAAGAATACACCCACACCAAACCGCGCACGCCCTTTGGTTTGCCGATCACGCCAAGCAAAATTGCGTCTGCTGGCGCGGAAAATTCAGGCGCATCAAAATCCGCGCGCGCGCGCGATGCGGCGGCGTTTTGTTTTTGCTTGATTCCTGAATTCATCAACATGTCCTTGACTTTCTTTTGCGGCGCTCAGTTGTTAGGCTGCTGGCGCTTCGGCGGCTGCTTTGGCTTCCGCTTCGGCTTTGATGCGTTCTTGCGCTTTTGCTTTTGGCGCCGATTTTTTCGGAGTCTGGGCATATTTCGGCATCGCGATGATTTTCGCTTCGCCCAAGAAACGCGCGACGCGGTCGGTCGGTTGCGCGCCAACGCCGATCCAATATTTGATCCGGTCGGTGTTCAACGACACGCGGTTCGCGTCGGTTTTTTGCAACATCGGGTTATAGGTGCCCAATTTTTCGACAAACTGGCCATCGCGGCAACGTGTGTGTTCTGCGACCACGATATGAAAAAACGGACGTTTTTTCGCGCCATGTCTGGATAATCTGATTTTTAGCATTTCTTCTCCTTTGGTGATTAAACAGTTAAAATTAAAAAAACTAAAATTTCGGCATTTTAAATCCGGGCGGTAACGCCAAGCCTTTTGGCAATTCCGGCATTTTGCCGCCCTTCATAAAATTCTCTGGTGTCAAATTTCCTTGCATCAAATCCCCAGGGTTAAGATCCCCCGGTTTGATTCCTTGCATATTCGCCGGCATGCCGCCGCCGAACATTTGGCCCAAGCCGCCTTTTAACAGGCCACCCAAACCGCCCTTTTTCATCATTTTCATGACTTTGCTCATTTCTTCGAACGACTTTAACAGGCGGTTCACGTCTTCGACCCGCACGCCCGCCCCGGCCGCGACGCGTTTTTTGCGGCTGGCTTTTAGTAAATCGGGATCGCTGCGTTCTGCCTTTGTCATCGATAAAATAATCGCTTCTTGGCGTTTCAGCATGTTTTCATCCGGCATTTTTCCGGCCATCTGATTTTTGATTTTGCCCATGCCCGGCATCATTTCCATCATCGCGCCAATGCCGCCCATTTTTTGCATTTTGCGGAATTGATCCAGCATATCGGTCAAATCGAATTTGCCCGATTGCATTTTAGCCATCATTTTTTCGGCGTCGGCGACGTTGAAATCTTCCATCGCTTTTTCAACAAGCCCGACCACATCGCCCATGCCCAAAATGCGCCCTGCGATCCGTTTGGCGTCGAATTCCTGCAACCCGTCCAATTTTTCGCCAACTCCGGCGAATTTTATCGGCTGGCCGGTTTCATGGCGCATCGACAACGCCGCGCCGCCGCGCCCATCGCCATCCATGCGGGTTAAAACGATTCCGGTCACGCCGATTTGCGTGTTGAATCCGCGCGCGATATGCACGGCTTCTTGGCCGGTCAACGCGTCGGCGACCAGCAATATTTCATGCGGGTTCACCGCATCGCGCACCTGGCGTAATTCGTCCATCAGATCCTGATCGATCTGCAACCGGCCGGCGGTGTCCAGAATAACCACGTCGTATAATTCTATTTTCGCGGTTTGCATCGCGCGCTGCGCGATTTGCAAAGGTTTTTGCCCGTCGATGATCGGCAACGATCCGGCGCCGACTTGATTCGCCAAAATTTCCAATTGTTTTTGGGCGGCCGGACGGTAAATATCCAGCGAAGCCAGCAGAACTTTTTTGCGCTGTTTTTCGCGCAGGAATTTTGCCAATTTTCCGGCCGTGGTGGTTTTTCCCGACCCTTGCAAACCGGTCATCAAAATAACCGCGGGCGGCGCGACGGCGATATTCAATTGCTGGGATTTATTGGATTCGGATTTTTCGCCGCCAAGCAATTCCACCAAACCGTCATGCACGATTTTGACGACTTGTTGAACAGGCGTGATGGATTTCAACACATCCGCGCCGGTCGCCTGGGTTTGGATTTTGGCCAAGAAATCTTTGACCACAGGCAGCGACACATCGGCTTCGAGCAACGCCACGCGCACTTCGCGCAACGCCAATTCGACGTCTTCGGCGCGCAATGACCCGCGCCGTTTCAAACGGTCGAATACAGACCCGAGTTTATCGGACAAATTGCTAAACACCTTTTTATTCCTGCCCTTGGCCGTGACGGTGAGCGGTTACAGTGAACAGTTTAAGATAAACGGTGAATTTTACACCGGTCACTGGCACTGGTCACAGTCACCAAAAAAACAAAACGAACCCAAAACAAAACGAACCAGTGGACGAAACTCGTCGACTGGCTTGGAAGAAACGCTTCCACCGTTTATTTGGATGTGGTTTGATTACAAGGAAATGGGGTATTTGTCAAGCAAAGCCCAGTCATTAATGGGTCATTCTTGGGATCATCCCCGGCAATACCTGACAATTTCAGGTAATTCCGGGTAATCCCGGTATGACCAAGGTCGGATAAAAAGGTAATATCGGCACAAAAATGCGACAAAACCCAGCACACAGGCGGCATTTTTACCGCACTGGCGCCCCCCCCTGCTCTGACTTTATATTT
>CAYWJR010000068.1:0-6557 GCA_964458615.1 uncultured Alphaproteobacteria bacterium | reverse complement strand
TGGAAAAAGGCCTGATGATCAGCGTGTCCGAAGTCGATGCGGCGTTGCGCATGGCGTCCGAATCGACCAATGCGTCCAGAAAATCCGAATCCGGCGATAAATCGGAATCGGGCGGCGGCGCGGCGATCCGCACCAAACGCAAACAAATCAACGCGCGCACCCCCGCGCAGGCCGAATATATGCGCCTGCTTCAAGAAAAAGATTTAACGTTCGGGCTTGGCCCGGCCGGAACGGGGAAAACATATCTGGCCGTTGCCATGGGTGTATCGTTGTTGATGGACAATAAGGTGGAACGCATTATTTTATCCCGCCCCGCCGTCGAAGCGGGCGAACGTTTGGGATTTTTGCCGGGCGATTTGCGCGAAAAAATCGATCCGTATTTGCGCCCGTTATATGACGCTTTGTACGATATGATGCCGGCCGATCAGGTGTTGCGCCGCATGGCCAGCAACGAAATCGAAGTCGCGCCGTTGGCGTTTATGCGCGGCCGCACATTGTCGAACGCGTTCGTGATTTTGGACGAAGCGCAGAACACCACATCGGTGCAAATGAAAATGTTCTTAACGCGTTTGGGCGAGGGGTCGAAAATGGCCGTCACCGGCGATTTGTCCCAAGTCGATTTGCCAAAAGGCGTGCGTTCCGGTTTGCGCGACGCGACCGACGCGTTGCGCGGCATCGACGGCGTCGGTTTCACGCAATTCGCCGATGTCGACGTGGTGCGCCACCCATTGGTCACACGCATCGTGCGCGCCTATGCCAAGTTTGAAAAAAATATTTACGACAAAAACGACGAATCGTGACCGGTTGATATTGGGATAATCGCAATATTATGAAAACCAAACGAAAAAAAATAAAACCCAAGCCTAGATGCGCGGCGATCGTGCATGTCGTTTGCGCCGCCGCGCCATGGAAAAAAAACATAACATCGATTGAACGCAAAACCCGGCTGTGGGCGCGCAGCGCGCTTGTTTCCGCCGGATTCGGCCATGCGAATTTCGAATTGGCGGTTTTGTTGTCGTCGGATGCGGATTTGCAATCGATGAACGGCAAATACCGCGGCAAAAATAAACCGACCAACGTGCTGTCTTTTCCCGCCATAACCCCGGCGCAATTGAAAAAACACAAATCGGTTCGCGCTCTTGCGAACAGGGGTAAATCCATGAATAAAATATGGCTGGGTGACGTTGCAATCGCCTGGAAAACCGTCAGCAAGGAAGCGCGGACACAGCATAAAACCCTGTCCGCGCATACCGCGCATTTGGTGATTCATGGCGTTTTGCATTTGCTGGGATACGACCATATGCGCGGCAAAGACGCGAACGCGATGGAACGGATTGAAAAGAAAATCATGCGGGATCTGGGTTTTTCCGATCCTTATGCCCAAACCGCATTTAAAAATTAAATTAGGAAATTAGTCATGATCGACTCCACGCCGCATCAATCGATTTTTAAAATGCTTAAAACCTGGACGCAGGAAAAGTTCCTGAAACGCAAGGCCGAACAGGAGATCCGCGACACGATCGAAGAAATTTTCGACAGCCGCGACGAAGAACAGGCGCCGATCGCATCGGACGAAAAAAAATTGCTGGCCAATATTTTGCGCCTGGGCGGCGTGCGCGTGAACGATGTGATGGTGCCGCGTTCGGACATTATCGCCATCGAAGCCAGCTTGCCGTTCGAAGACATCGTAAAATCGGTCATCGAATCGGGGCATTCGCGCCTGCCGGTTTACCGCGAAACATTGGACGATGTGATCGGTATTGTGCATATCAAGGACGTTTTTTCCTGCTTTGCCCAGCAAAAGTCCGCCGATTTGCACCGCATGTTTTTGCCGCCTTTGTTTATTTCGCCGTCGATGCGGGCATTGGATTTGTTGCTGAAAATGCGCGTCACGCATAAACATCTGGCGCTGGTGGTCGATGAATATGGCGGTATCGACGGGCTTGTCACCATCGAAGATTTGATCGAAGAAATCGTCGGCGAAATCGAAGACGAACATGACGTTGCCGAAGCGCCGAAATTAATGCCGCGCCCGGATGGCACGATGTTCGCCGATGCGCGCGCCACCATCGAAGAATTCGAAGATTGGGCGGGTATGATTTTGGATCCCGAAGAACGCGAAGAAATCGACACGGTGGGCGGTTTGGTGTTCGCCCTGGCCGGGCGCGTTCCGGCGCGCGGCGAAATCATATCGCATCAGGCCGGGTTGGAATTCGAAATTATCGACGCCGATCCGCGCCGCATCAAACGCGTGCGCGTTAAAAAATCCAGCGCCGCTAAAACCGATTTAAAAAAATTGGCCGATGCGTCTTAATATCGCGCTTTATCTTGGCCGCGCCGATGCCGGAATAAATTCCTGGCGCGGCTGGCGCAAAAATATATTCATATTCGCGCTGGGCGCGTTCGCGTCTTTGTCCCTGCCGCCGCTTTATTGGTTTCCATGTTTTATTGTGGCGGCGGCGTATTTGTACCGGCTTTTGCCCCAGGCGGCGTCGTATAAACAAGCGGCGCTGTGGGGATTCCTGTTTCAATTCGGGTATTTCACCACAAGCTTGTATTGGATCAGCGCGGCATTGTTGATCGATCCGGGATCGTTCGCATGGATGCTGCCTTTTTCCATATTCGGGCTGCCGGCCGTTTTGGCAATTTTCGGCGCCGTTTGGATCGCGGCGGCGCGGGGACTTGCGAAAAAAACGCCTTATTATTCGCCCGCGCATTTGTTCGGATTTTGCGCGGCGCATATCATAACCGAATATGCGCGCGGCCATGTTTTAACCGGGTTCCCATGGAACCTGCCCGGATATAATTTCGGATTTCACGATTACTGGCTGCAATCCGCGTCGGTTGCCGGCGTGTATGGATTGACATTTATCGCTTGTTTTTTTGCCGCCGCGCTGGCCGCCGCGATGCGCGGCAAATATAAACCCATTATTCTGGCCGCTTTGATTTTTGCGGCGATGGGGATTTACGGCGCGGCGCGGCTCGAAAACGCCGAAACGCAATTTGTGGACGGCGTGTATTTGCGTATCGTGCAACCGAATATCCCGCAAAAATTGAAATGGGACCGCACGGCGGTGCGGCAAAATTTTTATCAATATTTGAATATGTCGGCGCAACAGTCGGCGGTTCCGGTTACGCATATTATCTGGCCGGAAACGGCGGTGCCGTTTCCGGTTGATTTGAATCGCGGCCCGCGCATGGAAATGGCGCGAATTTTGCGGGGCAATCAATCGATTATTTTCGGCGCGCCGCGCGCCGATTACGATTCCATCGGCCAGGTGCGCAATTTATATAACAGCGTGATGGCGATTGACCGCGACGGCGATATTGTATTCGAATATGACAAAGCGCATTTGGTGCCGTTCGGGGAATATGTGCCGCTGCCGGAATGGTTGGGCGTTCGCAAAATCGTATCGGGCATGACCGATTATACGCCTGGGTCGGGGCGGAAAACCGTATCGGTTCCGGGTTTGCCGCCATTCAGCCCCAGTATTTGTTACGAAGCGATCTTTCCAGGCCAAGTGGTCGATCCGCATGGCGGCGCGAAATGGATGATCAATGTCACCAATGACGGGTGGTATGGCCGTACCGCAGGACCATATCAACATCTGGCGCATGCGCAAATGCGCGCCGTCGAAGAAGGTTTGCCGATGATCCGTTCCGCCGGAACCGGGATTTCGGCCGTAATCGACGCCTATGGCCGTATATTGAAAAAATTGGATTTGGGCGAATCCGGGGTGTTGGATACCGGATTGCCGAAAGATTTAGGCCGCCCTACATTGTACCAAACGATATATTCGGGTATGTGGAATACGAATTAATTCGGCGGTATTTTATGCACAAAATCGCCCAAATTTAAATTTACATTGATGCGATAGTATATTAAAAAGAAACACGCTATTGCATGCGATTTCTTGAATCGGTGTAATGGCATGACGAGTATTTTAAATTAAAATTACCGCCAAATAGTCCGCAATTCATATTGTTACAATTTTATTGTGTGTTGCGCTGACATACATTATGACCTTCGATAACGATCAAGGTAGAACCTGAGAAGATATGAACGTACCTGCTAAAAACACAAAGAAAAAAGAAGGCCGCGCCAATTCCTTGGATGCGCATGTCGGCGTACGTCTGCGTCACCGCCGCACATTGATGGGGATGAGCCAGGAAAAACTGGCCGATGCGTTGGGTATCACATTTCAACAGGTGCAAAAATACGAACGCGGCGTCAATCGCATCGGCGCCAGCCGTTTATACGATCTTGGCAACATCCTCGAAGTGCCGATCAGTTTCTTTTTCGAAGGATTGGTCGCCAATCAAAAATCATCGAAAAAAACCGCGCGCGGCGTTGCGGCACCGAAATCGAAATATGTTGTCGAACCGCCGTCGAACGACCGGGAAATTTTGGAATTGGTTCGCGCATACAAGGCGATTTCCAGCCCCGAAATGCGTAAATCGGTGCTGGACATGGTGCGGTCATTGTCGAAAAAATCCGGCACGTAATTCAAATCCGCCCACGTTTGTCATCCTGTTTCTTGCGTTATCCTGTTTACAGCCGCTTTAAGTTTGGCTATGAATGATTCTATATAAAGAATTTGTTATATAAGGATCCGCCCCCATGATTTTCCGCAATGCCTTTGCCAAAAAACAATTGCCCGCAGACGATGCGGCGTTGAACGATTTTGTATTCACATCCGAATCCGTATCCGAAGGCCATCCCGATAAAATTTGCGACCGGATTTCCGATGCAATTTTGGACGCGTTTTTACAGGCCGATCCGCAATCGCGCACCGGTATTGAAACGCTGGCGACGACCAACCGCGTCATTTTGGCGGGCGAAGTACGCGGGCCCGCGTCGATCAACAATGCCGACGTCATGACCCATATCGCGCGCGAAACCGTGCGCAAAATCGGTTACGACCAAGAAGGATTCCATTGGCAACGCATGGACGTGCATTGCTATATCCATTCGCAATCGACCGACATCGCGCAAGGCGTCGATGCCGGCGGCGGCAAGGACGAAGGCGCCGGCGATCAGGGCATTATGTTCGGTTACGCATGCAACGAAACCGACGATTTGATGCCCGCGCCGATTTATTACGCGCATAAAATTTTGCGCGTTTTATCCGAAGCGCGGCATAACGGCGATTTGGCCGATTTGCGCCCCGATGCAAAAAGCCAGGTCAGCCTGCAATATAAAAACGGCCAACCCACCGGCGCGACTTGCGTTGTTGTATCGACCCAGCACAAAGACGGATTGCCGACCCACGCGGTGCGCGAAATGGTGCGCCCATATGTGGAACGCGTTTTGCCGGACGGATGGATGTGCAACGATTCCGATTTTTATGTCAATCCAACCGGGCGTTTCGTAATCGGCGGTCCCGATGGCGACGCCGGATTAACGGGGCGTAAAATTATCGTCGACACATATGGCGGCGCGGCGCCCCATGGCGGCGGCGCTTTTTCAGGCAAGGACCCGACCAAGGTCGACCGTTCCGCCGCTTATGCCGCGCGGTATATGGCCAAAAACGTGGTCGCCGCCGGATTGGCCGATAAATGTTTGATTCAATTGTCGTACGCGATCGGCGTATCGCACCCATTGTCGGTGTATATCAATACATTCGGCACCGGCCAGGTCAACGAAGTGAAATTGGAAAAAATCTTGCGTGAAATGGTCAATTTGACCCCGCGCGGAATCAGAACCCATTTGCAATTGAACCGCCCGATTTACGAACGCACGGCATCTTACGGACATTTCGGCCGCAAACCGACCGACGATGGCGCGTTTTCATGGGAAAAATTGGATTTGGTCGACGCCTTGAAACGCGCGTTTTAAATTAACGGCGGCGACGGCGCTGCGCCACCAAGACCCCTGACACAACAACAGGGGCATCAATTGTGCTGGTACGTTTTGTGGTTTGGCGTTTTGCCTCTTTCCCGGGTTCTTTGCCAGAAAGTGCATCGATCAATTTTTGTTTTATGTCTTGCGGAATATCTTTGCGCGCTTGCAATTTTTGAATCGCCGAGGTTTTTCCCTCGCCCGTCGATTGGGCGATTTTTCTGAAAATACCGGAATGATCCATAATGGGCGATTCAAAACATGTGCCGGTCGGTATCAATTCCGTCAATGGCGCCCCATCGGATCTTTGGACGGAATCGCGTATAACCACTGCAACCTTTTCGGGGGAATGCAGGTGATTCAGGTATACAATATAACGGCTAACCTCGTGCAATGCATCGCCAGGCCGGCCATAACCCTGGCGCACTTCCATTACTTCCAAAGTTTGCCCGCTGCTGTCCGGCACGAAATGTAATCCTATGGTCAATTTTGGCATTTTGTCCCTCAATTTTCTTTATAAAACCGATGTTTTTATGGTAGATGCAAAAACCAGTTAAAAGTTACAAATATGAGATACAATTGTCAACAATAAAGAAACAGTATAATGCCGAACGCGGTGCAAGATGGCATGGCCGCCGCAAGGGCAGGCCGTTAAGCGTTGATTTAAAACAAGCGGTCGATGCGGGCGCCAAATATTTCATTTGCCGGGACAGGA
>CAYWJR010000067.1:0-6981 GCA_964458615.1 uncultured Alphaproteobacteria bacterium | reverse complement strand
AAAACCGTATACAGGAAATGCAGCAACAGGAACAAAGGCTTGGTCAGGAAATAATACCATCCGAAATCCACCGCCAGATCGAACCGTTTGATTCCTAAATTTTCTTCGTATTGATCCAGCAATTTTACTTCCTTGGCGCCGGCGAAAAACCGGTTGGTCGCCACATCGCTGGTTTTTCCGGGTTCAATTGTTTGCAAAGGCATAGTGTAATCGGTTTGATACCGGTCATCGGATTGAGTTTTGGTATAAGCAAACCGCGCCTTTACGCCAGCATCCGATGGCGGCGCCAATGCCGCCAGCCAATATTTATCGGTAATGCCCAGCCACCCGCCGGTCGAAGAAAATTCCTGTTTTTGCGATTCGCGGATGTCTTTGTACCGGATTTCTTGCAACGACCCATCCAGAACGCCGAGCAATCCTTCGTGTAAAACAAAAAAATCTTTTTCATGATGGGCGTGATAACGGGCGATCAAGGCATAGGGCGCGACGGCAACCGCATGCGCGGTTTTGTTATGCACCGTTTGATCTACAGAAATCATATAATTTTCGTCGATCGAATATTTTTTCTCGAACACCAATCCTTGGCCGTTATCGAACCGCAACGTGACAGGTTGTGTGGGCGTCAATTCCGTTTTATCGGCCTGCCACAATGTTTTCGCGCCAGGCATTGCGGATTGCAAATCGTTTCCTGCCGCCCACCCGAAATCGGAATAATATCCTGATTTGGTGTTTTCCGGGGACAATAAAACGATCGACGGGCTGGTGGCGTCGATAGTTTCCTTGTAATCCAACAACGTCAAATCGTCGATCCGGCCGCCTTGCAAATTGATGCTGCCGGATACGCGGGCATTGCGGATTGGAATACGTTTTGATTGGCTGATCGCATCCGCGCGTTCGGTTACGGAACGCGCTTTTTTCATCTCTTCTTGCTGCTTTATGGCTTGTTCGATTTTACTGGATTCTATGTATTTGCGTTGCTCGGCAACGATGCTGGGTTTAAAGAATATTTCAAACCCGCCCAAAATGACCGCGGACAAAACAATGGCAAGTACCAGATTTTTTTGTTCATTTTTCATTATTGAAAACCTTTATTTGAATTTTGTTCGGCCGAATCGGGAACCGGATCGAATCCCGCCCCGCCCCATGGATGACAACGCAACAACCGCCGGGCGGTTAAATACAAGCCGCGCGGCAAACCGCCTTTGGACAAAGCCTGAACGGCATATTCCGAACAGCTGGGATGAAAACGGCAACATGGGCCGATCAGCGGCGATATAAACCATTGGTAGAAACGGATTGGTGCGATTGCGATTTTAGACAACATTTTCGATACGATATTATGATGTGTATTATTCCGGATAGAAACTAAACCAACATCGGTTAGACCGCCAGTTTTAAGTGGCGGATCGCCGCCTGTAAATCTTTTTCCAATACCGCAAATTTACATATTCCGGTTGAATTGGTCGCAACCAGAATATAGTTGCAATCCTTGGCCGCACAAGGAAACAGATGTTTACGCGCCAAATCGCGCAAACGCCGTTTGGCGCGGTTGCGTTGCGGGGCGTTCCCGGCTTTTGCCTTGCTTGCGACATATCCAATTTTGGGATATGGATAGGTGTTGCCGGCGGAATGACGCAAGGCGAACAGCCCCAAATTTTTGGTGAAAAACCGCTGGCCGGATTGATAAATAATCCGAAAATCCTGGGCGGATGTTAATGTCGCCCAAGATTTTGCGTTGAAATTTCCGTCCGCCGAACCGGTGCGGGTCGAATTTTCAATCGCGTTTTTTTTACAATCCATAAGATCCGCAATCATCCATTACATCGATCCGGTTCAATAAGGCGGGATACACAAAATTAGCCCGCCAAAAAATAAAATTGCAGGAATTCAATTCCTGCAACCATATTAACCGGAAATTCCTTTGGATCTAGGCGCTTAATGTCTTACGGCCTTTTTTGCGGCGACCGGACAAAATTTTGCGTCCGCCAACCGTGTCCATGCGTTTACGGAAACCATGACGGCGTTTGCGAACCAGTTTACTCGGTTGGTACGTTCTTTTCGGCATATTATATTCTCCCTACCTGCCGCATCATTCTTTGTTGTGATGCAACACGTTGCAATTGCTATATTTTTCGCTTGGCTGGTATACTGGTTTTAAGAACAAAAGTCAACTTTTTCGCACGCCGGAGACATAATTTGCATCTTGCCGCCAAAATAATGCTGTTAATGCTGGGTTTTTGCAGTGTGTTGGCCACATTCGACCGGCATGGGTGGGTGATGGATTTAATGGTGCATTGGCGGATTTTATATATTGCCGCCGCCTGCGTCTTACTCCTTATATTTATATTATATTTCAATAATTTAATGGCTTTTTTGGCGCTTGGAATCGGGCTGTTCAACTTGATTGCGCTGGGCATGACAGCGCCATCCGCATTGCCCGCCGCACTGTCCGCCGCAAACGGCGCGAATACGGGCAAATTGCGGGTTATGTTTTTTAATTTACTGGAACCGAATACACGCCACGACCAAGTCGCCGATTATATTTTGAATTTGAATCCGGATATTGCGATTGTCGCCGAAGGCAGCAAAGAATGGCACAGCGGATTGACCCGGTTGCGGCAAGCATATGATTTCACCATCGAAAATCCGGATCAAGACAATTACCACATCATGGTTTTCAGCAAAATAAAACCGCAGAAAATCGAATGGATCGATATGCCGGGTGCGCCCAGTTTTCCGGCAATTGCCGTGCGGATGCAATGGCAAGACAAAAATTTTGTTATTGTAGGCGCGCATACCGCGTCGCCAATGTCGCCGCGTTTGTGGGAAACGCGCGGGAATCAAATCGAATCGTTGACGGAATTCGCGCGCAAACAAACTGTGCCAATTATCATGGTGGGCGATTTCAACGCCACCCCATGGTGCGCGCCGATGCGCGATTTTGCGGCGCAAACCGGATTGCGGCGCACAGGATTGACGCCATTACAATCGACTTGGCCGTGGGATATTCCCGTTTTTGGCATTCCGATCGATCATATTTATGCCAGCCGGGATTGGATGCAAACGGCAAGCGGAACTGGGCCATATTTGGGATCCGATCACCGGCCTGTTTGGGCGGATTTGACCTTCGGTCCGGTTAAATTGCATCAATCAGTTTCGGTTTTAGTGGAATAATAAGCAAAACCTTGCCAACATAAGCGCATGAGCAAAAATTTCTTTGACAGTCTTTCGTTGCGCGTTCTGGTTTTAACGGTTGCGTTCGTCATTATCAGCGAAGCGATTATTCTGGTTCCGTCGGTTGCCAGATCATATCAATTGATCTTGCAGCAAAAAATCGACGGCGCATTTTTGGCGACGTCTTTTTTGAACGTCAAATCGGGAAATAAATTGTCGCATCCGGCGTTGTTGGAAAATTTAGACGTATTGTCGATTTCTTATTCGCATTTTGGCGAAAACACTATTATCAATTCCGCGTCGGCGCCCGCAACCGCGGATTTAAACATAGATTTGAATGGGACCAGTTTGATGGAACTGGCCAAATTGGCGTTCGATGTTCTGTTAAACGACCGTCATCGCGTGATCGGAGTTTCCGGCATCGCCAGCAGCGATCCATGGACCACGATCACCATTTTCATCACCGAACAAACAATCCATCAGCCATTGGCCGAATATACCAACCGCAATATTCAACTGTCGGTCAGCGTTGCGTTGATCACCGCAATCCTGGTTTTCGCGGCGTTGCAATTTTATATGGTCAGCCCCATGCAAAGAATAACCGCGGCCATGACCGCCTTCCGCATGGATCCGGAAAACCCGGCCAAGGCGATTCATGCCGGACGGCGCAAGGATGAAATCGGCACCGCCGAACGCGAATTGGCGCATATGCAAAACGGACTGCGCATGGCATTGCGGCAAAAAGCGCGGCTTGCCGCGCTTGGCGCGGCGGTTACCAAAATCAATCACGATTTGCGCAACATTTTATCGACCGCGCAATTGGTTTCCGACCGCATCGCCGCCATCGAAGATCCGAACGTTCAAAAATTGACTCCGCGGCTTTTGGCGTCGATCGACCGCGCCACCGATTTGTGCGAAAGCACATTGAAATACGCCAAAGAAGGTATACAACAAATCGAACGCAGCCGTTTCCGGCTGGCCGATTTGGCGCGCGACGTCGCGCAAACATTGCAATTCGGGCATGAAAGCCAAACGATCGACATTCAAATACCGGAACAATTATCGGTCGACGCGGATAGGGACGAAATGTTCCGCGTTCTGACCAATTTAATACGCAACGCCATGCAGTCGGGCGCGAACCATATAACCGTAACATCCGCCCACGGCGACGGGGCGACATTGATACGCATCGCGGACGATGGACCTGGGTTGAAACCGACGGCGAGAGAAAGATTGTTCCAGCCATTCGCCGGATCGGCGCGCAAGGGCGGAACGGGTTTGGGCCTGACCATCGCGCGCGATTTGATGCGCGCGCATGACGGCGACATTGAGCTTGTTGAAACGTCGGAAAAAGGAACCGTTTTCCAATTGTCCCTGCCCGACATGGAATCGTTGCAACCGGCTTAATCCAGTTGCAATAAAAATCCTTTTAAATACGCGCTTTGCGGCAAATGCACATGCACCGGGTGATCGCAGTCGGCGGATGTTTGCCGCAATATTTTCGCATTCCTGCCCGCGCGGTCGATGCCGGATGCGACCGCATCGATAAAATCATCCGTGTTCATATGATGCGAACAGGATGCGATAAATAAAAATCCGCCTCTGGCCGAAACGCGCGCGCACATTTGCGCCAATTTACGGTATCCGATTTTTGCGGCCGGAATATCCTTGGCCGCTTTTGCGAATGCGGGCGGATCGGCGACGATAACGTCGAACGTTTCTTTGGCCGTTTTTTGCGATTCCAAGAATTCAAAAACGTCTTGCGATAAAAACCGGCATTTCGGCGCAAGCCCATTAAGCGCGGCGGATTTTTCCGCATATTGCATCGATTGCTGCGACCGGTCGACGGCAACCACCGATTCCGCGCCCGATTTGGCGGCGCACAGGGCAAACCCGCCCAAATAACTGTATAAATCCAGCATTTTTCCGCCGCCGCACAAATTTCCGACCATGGCGCGATTTGCCCGTTGATCGTAAAACCAGCCGGTTTTTTGACCCGACACAATATCCGCGTAAAATTTCAATTCGTTTTCATGCACCAGAACCGCATCGGTCAATTCGCCGGTGTAAAACAACTTTTCGGCGCGAAGGCCTTCTAGATTGCGCGAATTGCTGTCGTTATTCAAATACACGGTTTTCGCGCCGGTGACTTGTTGCAATACAGGCATCCAAACCGGCATCAATTGTTCCATGCCCGCGGTGTTCACTTCGCACACCAACAAATCGCCGAACCGGTCGACAACCAGTCCCGGCATGCCGTCCGCTTCGGCGTGAATCAATCGGTAATAAGGCGTTTTGAAAAAACGGTCGCGCATTTGCATTGCCGACCGGAACAGCCCATTAAAAAATTCGGCGTCTATTTCCTGGCCGCGGTTGCGCGTTAAAACACGCCCCGCAATCAGGCTTTTTGGATTGAAAAAGCCGCGCGCCAAAAATTCGCCGCCCGCGTCATAAAAATCGGCTCTTGTGCCGGGGGATTGGGTTTTCAAACCCGGCGGCCAGACGATTTCGTTGCTGTACAGCCACGGATGACCGCCGGCAAAGCGCTTGTGACGTTTCGGCAGGCATTTAACGGTGATTGCGGGGGCGGCGTTTTCCAATGATTATCCAGTTCATTTATCGGTTGCTTTCTGGTATGTATATAGGCCTTCGGATTCTATTTGTAACGAGATTAATATGGCAAAAAACCGGGTAATGTTTAAATCCAAAATTCACCGCGCGACGATCACGCAGGCAGAATTGCATTACGAAGGCAGCGTTACCATGAGCGCGGAATTGATGCGCGCCGCCGATATTATCGAAGGCGAACAAGTGCATGTCTGGAATATTACCCGCGGCACAAGATTGCAAACCTATGCCATAACAGGCGCCGAAAATAGCGGCGTTATTTGCATCAACGGCGCCGCGGCGCATTTGATGCATCCGGGCGACCAGGTTATTATCGCCACATTCGAGGAAATGCCCGACGCCGAAGCGCGCGCCCATAAACCCAAAATCGTTTTTGTCGACGAACACAACAAAATATCGCTGCAAACCGATGCCGAAATCGCAGGTCCGAATATCCGCCTGGCTCGGCAATCGATGGCATCGTAACATGGTCTTTTAATTATGAGCAAAGTTATACCCCTGTCCACTCCTGCTAAAAAAACCGCGCCTTATATCCGCGCGCAAAAGAATAAACAGCCATTGGTCGCGTTGACGGCGTATACAACGCCGGTTGCGAAAATATTGGATCCTTATGTCGATATATTGCTGGTCGGCGATTCGTTGGGCATGACATTGTACGGTTTTTCAACCACATTGCCGGTTACGCTGGATATGATGATTTTGCATGGCGGCGCGGTGATGCGCGGCGTAAAACAATCTTGTGTCGTCATCGACATGCCGTTCGCAACATACCAGGAATCGCGCGAACAGGCATATCGCAACAGCGCGCGGGTCATGGCGGAAACCGGATGCGATGCGGTAAAATTGGAAGGCGGCGCGATCATGGCCGGTACAATTGAATATTTAACCGCGCGCGGTATTCCGGTTATGGCGCATATCGGATTGCAACCGCAATCGGTGCAATCGCTGGGCGGTTTTAAGGCGCAAGGAATGACGGCGGAAAACGCCGCGCAAATACGCAAAGACGCGCAATCCGTCGAATCGGCGGGCGCATTCAGCGTCGTTATCGAAGCAACGTCCGAACCGGTTGCCAGCGAAATCACCGCATCGATCGGCATTCCCACAATAGGCATCGGCGCATCGCCGAATTGCGACGGCCAAGTATTGGTGATCGACGATGTATTGGGCATGAACAGCGAT
>CAYWJR010000066.1:0-7011 GCA_964458615.1 uncultured Alphaproteobacteria bacterium | reverse complement strand
CCGGTATTTGGAATTATACGCGCCATATTACGCGGTGCGGTACAATTACGGCGGCCGCGAGTATACCGCAACCATCGATGCATCGGAATCCGCGCGAATTGCGGGCAAAAAACCCCGCCGCTCGATATTGTCGCTGTTCCGCAAAAAACCGAAACAGGAATCGTAATATATTGGCCGATAACATCACCCTTGTCGTAACTGCGGATGAATCCGGCACCCGTGTCGATCGAATTCTAATGCGGCATTTTCCGCAAGTGAATTTCGTCGCGGTGCAAAAATTATTGCGTACCGGACAAGTGCGTTTGGACGGTAAACGCGTTAAACCCGGCGACCGCGCGCAATCGGGGCAAGAAATACGCTTGCCGCCATTTTTGCAAAAAGCCGCATCGGGCGAATCAAAACCGCAATCTTCGTCCGCAATTCCAAAATCGGTGCAGCAAAAATTCAAATCCAGCATCATATTCGAAGACGATTGCATCGTTGCCTTGAACAAATGGTCGGGTCTTGCGGTGCAGGGGGGCAGCAAAACCAATATCCATGTCGATGCGATCGGCGCCGCCCTGTACGATAAGAAATTGAAATTGGTGCACCGTTTGGACAAGGATACAAGCGGGATTTTATTGCTTGCCAAAACCGGCAAGTCGGCGGCGCATTTGATCCGCGCTTTTGCCGATCATGATGTTGAAAAAGTATATTACGCCGTAACCGAAGGCATCCCGAATCCCAAAGCGGGCATGATCAATCTGCCTTTATCCAAAAGATTAAGCAAAGATACCGAAAAAGTCGAAGTCGATCACGACGACGGCGACGAAGCGGTCACGGAATACAATACGCTGGCGTCGCACCCATCCGGCATCGCGTTTGTCGAATTAAAACCGTTGACGGGGCGCACGCACCAATTGCGCGTGCATTGCCAAACAATGGGCGCGCCCATTTTGGGCGATCCGAAATACGGTACCGGCAAAAACCGCATCGATGGCATGGATGGCGAATTGCGGCTTCATCTGCATGCGGCGCATATTGTATTTCCGCACCCGGATTTGGGGCAAATAACCATGCGCGCGCCGTTGCCGGATTATTTTGAAAACACATTGCGGCATTTCGGTTTCGCGAATAAAACCGGTGATAAAACATGATCGTTCATATTAACGGCATGCCCGGCGTTGGTAAATTGACGGTTGCAAAATTGCTGGAGCGGTCTTTGCCCGCGCGTCTGATAGACAATCACCGTTTAATCGACGTTGCCACAACATGCACCGATCACGGTACGCCTGAATATCTGGAAATGCTGGATAAAATCACTGCGCTGGTGTTGGAAAAATTGCGTTCGCGGCCGGAAAAAGAAACCATCATTTTCACCAACGCATTGGCGGCTGAATTGCCCGAAGACGTCGACCGGCTGAATAAAATCGCAGATTTCAGCAATGCGTGCGCGGTTCCGTTTGTTCCAATTGTCCTGAAATGTTCCATCGATCAAAACCGGAAACGGTTGACCGAAACGGATCGCGCGGTAAAAGGAAAATTGATGGATGTCAAAGTGCTGGATGAATTGCAACAATACACCATCCTGCATTTACAAAATCACCGTCATGCGCTTATGCTGGATACCACAGATCTTTCCCCCGAACAAACCGCAGCCGCCATCCAGCGGCATTTGCGAACCATAAAGGAATAAATCTTGAGCCGATTTAAATTCATCACTTTCGACGTCGACGGCACCATTTTAGACAGCCAGAATATGATCGTAAAATGCCTGCAAATGGCGGCATCCGATATGGGCATCGAATGTCCGCAATCGCGCACAACGTTATTGTCCGGCGTTGGATTGCCGCTTGCGGTCGCGGTGACCAAGGCGGTTCCGCACATAAAAACCGAACAAATCGAACCGTTCGTTCAATATTTCCGCGCCAATTACGAAGTTTTAAAAGAAGACGTCGCGTTGCAACCGTTATATGACGGCGCGCTGGACATGTTGGAAACATTGAAATCGCGCGGTTATATATTGGGCATTTTCACCAGTAAAATAAAGGCGGGTTTGGACACGATGCTGGACAAACACAATATCCGCCGCCTGTTCGACAATATCAAAACGCCGGATTTAGGCCCTGGAAAACCGGATCCGTTTTTATTGAATATGGCGCTGCGGGAATTGCAAATCGCGCCGGAACAAACCATATTCGTCGGCGACAGCACCTATGACATTCTGGCCGGCCGCGCCGCCAACGTACAAACGTTGGGCGTGGCGTGGGGGTATCATACGGTCGATGAATTGAACGGCGCGGGCGCGCACAAAATCGCCAACCGCATGGACGAAATCGTATCGATTGTCGAAAATTGGCAGTAGCGGCGAATGAAACGGTTTTATCAAAACGCGGAAACAGGATTTCACGAAGACGGGTTTGGCGTATTGCTGGACGGCAAATGGGTAAAAACGCCGATGATGCAACGGCTGGCTTTGCCCACATTCGCCATCGCGAAAAAAATATCCGACGAATTCGCGCGTCAAACCGAACAAATCGTGCCCGCCGAAATGCCCGCGATGCAATTTGCCTGTTCGATTCAAGACCGCATCGCCACCCGCGCAGACGAAGTAAGGGCGGAAATTTTATCTTATGCCATGGGCGACGCCATTTGTTATTGGGCGGGACACCCCGATTCATTGCTGAAACGCGAAAAATCGGTTTGGGGTGGATTGTTGAACATGCTTGAAAAACAGGGGTTAAAATTCAATATTTGCCTGGGTTTGAACCGTATGGATCAACCGCCTGAATCGGCGGAATTGATTGAATCTTATGCGGCCAATTTGGATGTATGGCGGCTTGGGATTTGGGTGCTGGTCACCAATTTGACGGGATCGGCGCTGGCGCCATATTTATGGCTGCGCGGGGAAATTGACGCCGACCGATTGTACCAAGCGGGATTCATGCCGGAAATTTACCGCGCCGAACAAGCGGGCGACGACCCATACCAAGCGCCGCATTTATCGCCCAAACATCAATCGATTATGGATTATGCGGATATGCTGGCGGCGTTGAACGGCGGCGGCGATTTTGCGCGCGCGCATGTGTTCGCCCATGGCCGGGTGCAGGGTGTTGGATACCGCGCCTTTGTATTGAACGCCGTAAAACAATTATCCATCGGCGGATTCGTGCGCAACCGCGCCGATGGCAGCGTCGAGGTGGAATTGCGCGGCGCGCCAGCGGATGTAAACGATGTGTTGCGCAAATTATGCAAAGGCCCGATTTTGGCAAAAGTTGACCATATCGCCGTTCACGATTTCGCGCCATGCGATACGGATTCATCGCCGGTATTTGAAAAAAAACCCACGCTGTGATGCGTGGGTTTTTTGTTTCGAAAATTGCGAATTTAACTGATCGTAACGGTCATTCCCATAACCTTCATCAATTTTACGCGGTCTAAAATCAAGCCGATCATAATCTGGCTAAGCGCCACAGGTTCGGTTGGATGCAAATTGAATGTTATTGTGCCGGGATTCTGCAAATACGCTTTTAATTTTCCCGCCACATCCACCAATGCCGGATCCGGTTTCGCGGGATCCGGGATAAACGCCGAATCGATTTCCGCGTTGCGTTGCGCCAGATATTGTTCGACCGTGATGTTTTGCCGTTTCGATTCTATTTCATAGGTTTTTTTCAAAAACGATGCGTCGGTGAAATTCACTTCGGCGTTTTCAATGGTCAATTGTTCATAAGGAACCGGGGTGCCTTGGGTTTTGGCGATTTCCGCCAAATCGACGCCGGCCAATGTCGCGGTGATGCTGGTTTTGAACATCGAATCCAAATCCATCGCTATCGCCGCGTTGATTTTTTTGGTTTCCGCGTCGAATGCATATTTGAATTTCGCGTCGGCCTTTAGACGGGTATAGGCGTAATCTTTCCACATGGCGGCGATTTCAGGCTGCAAATTCAACGGCATATCCAGCGATTTGATTTCCGCCGCGACCATCATCGGAATGCCGTTTGTATCGGACGATTCCACGCTGGCGGTTGAAAACACGACCTTGTCGTTTATTTCCGGCAATATCAGCGCGAAATTGCTGATTTTCATGCCGCTATCGTTCAGGCGTTCATATCCGAATTGCGCCGAAAATTTTGTGGTCTGATCCTGATTCACGCCGCTGGATGCGCCGGAACGCGCGTCTTGGCGGGTAATCGCCGCGTCACTGACGGCGAATGCGAACGATTGCGTTTTGCCGTCTTGGGCGAAAGACAAATTATCGATTTTCGCTTCGGTCATTTTGACGTTCAATTTCCCGTCTTGGGACAGGAACGAAAAATTATTTGCGGCATAACTGTTGTTGCCGGGGTTATGCGAATATTCAAACGTCGTATCGCCGACAAGGGCGAAATTTTTACCATTGGCGGGGGAAATATCCGCGCCGGTCGGTGAAATTTGCACCGATTTCGCATCGATATTGGCGCGGGTCAATTGCCCGCCGGAACTGCGCAATTTGCCAATGTCGATACGGACGGATTTGGCGATAACGGCATCGCGCGCGCGCAAATTGACGTCGCCCAATGTCACATGGCCCAAAAACGGGCTGACATCGATTGTGGCATAGGTCAAATTCAAAGACGGCTGCAACGATGTGGCGAAATCCGCGACAATGCCGCGGTACAAACGATCCAGATAAAAATGCAATCCCGCAAGAATAATAACCACAATCGCCAGCGCGCCGGCGCCGACCGTCAATTTTTGTTTTAAATTCTTGCGATTGATCGCTGCCGCCTGCGGCGCATTTCCGTCCATAACAAAACCTTTCAGAAAATAATAATGGGATATATTTTCCATTATATCACAAAACCCGCCGCCGAACAGACAGGATTAATCGCCGAAAATCGGGATAAAATTTCGTTTCAATGCCGAATCCAATTCCGTCATGGAAATTTTTTTGCCCAGTTTTTGAATGGATGTAACGCCGTAATCTTTGATGCCGCACGGTACGATGCCTGCAAAATGGCTTAGATCCGGATTTAAATTGATGCTGATGCCGTGAAATGCCACGCCCCGGCTGACACGCACGCCAAGGGCGGAGATTTTATCTTCGCGGCCATTTTGCGATACCCAAACGCCGATCCGCCCGGCGCGGCATTCGCCGCGTATGCCAAATTCCGCCAGCGTTTCGATAATCCACCGTTCCAACATGCAAACATATTGGCGAATATCGATGCCGCGCTTTTTTAAATCCAGCATAACGTATGCGACGCGTTGCCCGGGGCCATGATACGTGTATTGTCCGCCCCGCCCGGTTTCGAACACAGGGAATAAATCCGGATCGGTTAGATCGCGTTTATCGGCGCTGGTTCCGGCGGTGTAACATGGGGGATGTTCGAGCAGCCAAATTTGTTCCCCTGCGGTTCCGGCGCGAATCGCCGCGACGCGGTTTTGCATCAACGCGATTGCGTCGGGATAGGGGATTGTGGTTTCAGAAATTTGCCAGTTGATCAACATAAGGGCTTGCCGAGCCGAAGCATTTTATCCGCGATAGTCTGCCTTATATGTAAGGCGAAGGATGGTGCGGTCAAGAGGACTCGAACCTCCACGGGTTGCCCCACAGCGACCTCAACGCTGCGCGTCTACCAATTCCGCCATGACCGCGACAATGTATTCATAGCAAATATTGGAATTATCCGCAATCAGCTCTCGATGGCTGGTTTATCGTCGTTTTTATAATACTGAACGCCGATTTTGATTTTTTCGCGGCCATTTTGCACGCGCCAGTTATTGGTATCGCGCAAAGAATAAATGCACCCGCAATATTCTTGCTGGTAAAATTCCTCGCGTTTGGAAATTTCGATCATCCGCGCGCCGCCGCCGCCCTTGCGCCAATTATAATCCCAATAAGTCAGATCCGGATACCGCGCCGCCGCCCGCAATCCGCAACCGTTGATTTGTTCCATGTTTTTCCAGCGCGAAATTCCAAGGCACGAGGTAAACAAATTGAAACCGTTTTCGTGCGCGTACAACGCGGTGCGTTCGAACCGCATGTCGAAACATTCGGTGCAACGGATGCCGCGTTCGGGTTCCCATTCCATACCTTTGACGCGTTCAAACCAATTCGACGCGTCGTAATCGGCGTCGATGAATGGAATGTTCAATTTTTGCGCGAACCGGATGTTTTCTTCCTTGCGCAATTCATATTCGCGTTTTGGATGAATGTTGGGATTGTAAAAATAAATGGTAATCGCCAGACCGGATGCGTGCATCGCTTCCATCACTTCGCCCGAACAAGGGGCGCAGCAGGAATGCAGCAATATTTTGTCGGCGCCATTCGGCACCGGCAGTTTCATGCGGCCTTCCAGGCTTTCGGGCAGGAAATTGGGCGTTGATTCGGTCATGGGTATTTTTACCCGTAAACAAGGTCTGTTTTCAAGCTTATTTGCCGGTAAAATAGGGGTCTAAACCCCTTAATTTGGCCTTTTAAACAAGGTTAAGCAGGCAAAATATAGTCCAGATCCCCGGCCGCTATATGATTGGCGTAATGCGCGCCTAAAAACCCGCGCAGCACGTTTTGCATGCGCAATGTGGCGGGCAGGTTGCCTTGCGACGTCAAGGCGCTTGTGGAAATGCCGCGGTAATCCGCGATAATGCCCGATCCGGCCATGGCGTTGCGGTTTCCGGAAATCAAAACCGACATGCCGCCCCAACCGTGGCTGGATCCGGCGTTCGGCGCATTGTTTGGCAAACCGCCTTCTTGGATCACGCGGCGGCCAAATTCGCTGGTAATCAAAATCATGGTTTTCGACCATAACCCCGCCGCGCTTAGACGATTATACAAAGCGTTCAATCCGGCGTTCAAGGCGTTGAAGTTGGAATATAACCCCCCGACTTGGTTGATATGGCTGTCATATTCGTCCATTTGCAAATAAACCACGTTCGGCGCGGTTGTGCCGGATGTCAGTAACACCCCGGCTAAATCGGCGCGGATTGGAAAATCGCTGGGCATGCCGGGCAGAGGCATTTGAAACGCCGAATTGTTGGCGTTGTTGA
>CAYWJR010000065.1:0-7155 GCA_964458615.1 uncultured Alphaproteobacteria bacterium | reverse complement strand
GATTTATTCATCGCGTGGCTTGCAATCGCCGGGATTGCCAAATGGCTCATGATCAATTGTAAATCCAGACCGCTTAGCAAATCGGGATTTTCCGATAATTTTACCACTTCGTCAAACGCCATGCCCAAACGGTTCAGGCCGGAATCGACATGAATCGCAACCGGCAATTTTTTACCTATTTTAAAAGCCATGTTCGCCCATTCGGCCAATTGCCCCAAATGGTTGCAAACCGGGATCAGATTTTTGCGGTGCAATTCCGCTGCCGTACCAGGCATGGCGCCATGTAGAACAAAAATGCGCGCATCGGGAATCGAATCGCGTAAATCCATGCCTTCTTCGGGCCAGGCGACAAAAAAATCTTTGCATCCGGCGCTTGCCAGTGCGGCGGCAACCTTGTCCATCCCCAATCCATAGGCATCGGCCTTGACGACGCTGGCGCAAATGGCGGGCGATACCATGTTTTTTAAATAGGTGTAATTGACCCGGATGGATTCCAGATCCACTGTCAAAACGGGGCCGGCGTTGAATAAGCCGGTGTTTTTAGTAGTGACTGCTGCTGTCGTCGTGTTCGGCATGGGCGTAATTCGAAAACTTTGTGGTTGATGGGTTGAAATGCAAATCCAGCGATCCGATCGGGCCGTGACGTTGTTTGCCGATAATCACTTCGGCGCGGTTTTTGATTTTTTCGAATTCCAAATTCCATTTTGCGGCGCGGGCATAAAACTCATCCTGGCTTTCGTCGCCGCGCGGGTTGCGCGGTTCCGCCCGTTCGGTGTAATACGCTTCGCGGTAAACGAACATAACGACGTCGGCGTCTTGTTCGATCGATCCGGATTCGCGCAAATCGGCCAATTGCGGTTTTTTATCTTCGCGCATTTCAACCTGGCGCGACAATTGCGACAGCGCGATTACCGGAACATGCAATTCTTTGGCGACGGCTTTTAATCCGCGGGAAATTTCCGATACTTCCTGGACGCGGTTGTCACCTTTGGAAAATCCGCCTGGCAAAGTCATCAGTTGCAAATAATCGATTACGATCAGCCCCAAATTCATTTGCCGCGCAAGACGGCGGGCGCGAGTGCGCAATGCGGCAATGGATATAGCAGGGGTTTCATCGATAAAAAACGGTATTTGCGACAATGTGTTGGCGGCATCGACAATCCGGCTGAATTCTTCGCGGTTGACCGATCCGCGCCGGATTTGTTCGGATGGAATTCCGGAATCTTCGGAAATAATACGGTTGGCCAATTGTTCGGCCGACATTTCGAGCGAAAAGAACGCGACGCATTTCGGTTTTTCTTTTGGCGCCTGGCGGTTTTGTTCGCCGAATTTGCGCGCGACGTTAAACGCGATATTGGTCGCCAGCGCGGTTTTACCCATCGATGGGCGTCCGGCCAAAATGATCAAATCCGAATTGTGCAATCCGCCCATTTTTTTATCGATGTCGACGAACCCGGTCGCCACGCCCGATATTTTACCATCGCTTTTATGCGCGGCTTCGGCGGTTTGAATGGCGGCGGTCAATGCGGATGAAAATGGTTTGAATCCGCCTTCGATTTTGCCGCTTTCGGACAAGGTGAATAATTTTTGTTCGGCCGATTCCATTTGTTCGGTTGCGGTCGATTCAACGCGCGGGTCGTATGCTTCGTTAACCATGTCCTCGCCGATGACGATCAATTGGCGGCGCATATACAAATCGTAAATCAAGCGGCCATAATCGTATACGTTCACGATACTGCCGACCGATGCGGCCAGGCGGGCAAGATATTGCACGCCGCCTTGTTCCGCCATGTCGGGATCGGTTTCAAAAAACGGTTTTAATGTGACCGGGTTCGCGATTTGCCCGCGTTCGATAATTTTGCAAATAGCGTCGAAAATGCGCGCGTGCAATGGATCGAAAAAATGTTGGGCGATTAGAAAATCGGAAATTTTTTCATAAGCCTGGTTATTGATCAAAATCGCGCCAAGCAATCCTTGTTCCGCTTCCAATGTAAATGGCGGTGTGCGGTAAGTGACTTGATCGCCTTCGGCGGCGTAATTTTTCCGCCCGAATTTAACCATGTTACCCGATGATTTAACGATTTCCATTCAATGCCTTTGTTTTTGATTTCAGCCGATGATACGACATCCATCCGTCCGCCGGAATACTATAGTTCAAACGGATGGCAGGGGATAGGGTGGATAAGTTTTTTCCCGGTAAACAAAGCCAACAAAAAAGGCAGGCCAACGGCCTGCCTTTAAATGATCGAAAGCTTTTAAAACTAGGCTGCTGCTTCTGCGTCAGATTTTGCTTTTTTGGCTTTTTTCGGCTTCGCTGCTGCTTCTACGGCTGGCGCTTCTTCTTGGCCAGCTTCTGTTGCGGCGGCTTCGGCGTCTGCTGCCGATTCATCGGCTGCTGCGGCTTTGGCCGATTTGCGGCGCGATTTTGTATCTTCTTCGTCGTCATCGGTCGCCAATGGCATTGCGCCCAATGGACGGCCATTTTTCACGGCTTCCGCTTGGGTTTTTGCTTCGTCGTTGCTGCGCGCAACGTTGGCGGTGATTGTTACCTCAACTTCCGGGTGCAACGAAATCGTAACCGGATATACGCCCACGATTTTGATCGACTGCGAAATCTGCACTTGGTCGCGGCCGATGGTGCAACCGGCGGCGATAACACCTTCGGTGATGTCGCGCGCGGTTACGGAACCGTATAATTGTCCGGCTTCACCGGCTTGGCGCAAAACAACGACCGACAGATCTTTGATCTTGGCGGCTACTTTTTCGGCTTCGCCTTTTTTCTTTAAATTCTCAGCTTCTAACTGAGCGCGTTGTTTTTGGAAAAATTCGCGGTTGATTTCCGTCGAACGCAACGCTTTTTTCCGTGGCAACAAAAAGTTACGGGCATATCCAGGCGCGACGGTGACTTCTTCGCCCATTTGACCCAAACTTTGGATTCTTTCTAATAAAATAACACGCATAATTTCCTCCGATTAAAAAATTTAGTTCAATTTACGTTTGCGCAATTCAATCCATTGTTCCGCCAATCCTGCGGCAGCAATGAGAAAAACAGGTATCATTCCGATAAACGGGCTGATGATAATCAGCGCATAAGTCGCCGCCAGCCAAACCATGCGTATTGGCGAATCCAATACCAGCGTGTGAATGACGGACAATCCCGACAACAGCAACGGAATGAAACAAATGATCAGCATGTTGATCGCCCATGTTTGCGGATTGCCATCCATAAAAGCGGCAATCAATCCAAGCGCGGCAACCACAATCGGCGACCAGTTCGGCAAATCCAATTCCGACATCAACGGCATCGGACGCTGGTTCTTTTTCAGACGAACCAGAATCCATTGCGCCACAACTGCGTTCACGACAATCGTCATCAAAAACAAACAAACGACTATGCCGGGAACATATGGCACGATGCTTGATACAATCGCCTGCAAATCTTCGATAGGCAATTGGTTTTCAGGCGGCATTTGCGCGGACAGGTATTTTACGATTTCTTCTTGCAATTGCGATGTCCATCCATTGTCCGGCTGGCTTGCGGCCAAAAAGAACGTGGTGTAAATCGCAAACGAAGCGGCTACCAGCCAAACCAATACCTGACCGATAGGATACCATTGCGTGCGCCCCATAACGTCGCGGGACAGCAATGTAAAATAACCGATCACGATGGATGGTATGCCGCACAAAAATAAATACAAAAATGCACCGCCGGCCGCAATGGCCTGGCCGGATTGAAGCCCGATCAGCATGAACAAAGTTCCTGCGATCGTGCCGATCATGGCGCCAGTGTGGGATAACCCCAACGCCACCATGAACAATGGTATATGGCAAAAATTGGATAACGACGCGGCCAACACCGGATTGTAAAATCCGGCGAACAGCAACAGCGCGCTGAACACGCCGCCTGCGATTGCGTATAACCAAGTGTTTTTATTCATGCCAGCGACCTTTGCCGATCATCCTGCTTTGGTTAGACTTGCACGTATGGCAACAAGCCCAAATAACGAGCGCGTTTGATAGCCTGAGCCAACTTGCGTTGGTTTTTCGGGCTAACCGCGCTGATGCGGCTTGGTACGATTTTGCCGCGTTCGGAAATGAATCGCGACAGCAAACGCACGTCTTTGTAGTCGATCTTTGGGGCGTTCGCGCCCGAAAATGGACAGGTTTTACGGCGTTTAAAGAACGGGCGGCGTACGCCTGCGCCCGCCGATGCGGTGCGATCCGTTCTTGGTTTTCTTGGTGCTCCGTATGTAGACATCAATAATCTCCAACCTTAATTGTTTTCAGATGCGGAAAAACCGAACGGTTCGTCATCCGAACCTGCTTCGCCGCGTTCATCGTTATTGCGTGCTCTGATCACAACGGATGGCTCGGTTTCCAACGCATCGACTTTGATGCTTTGGTAACGCACGACATCGTCATGAATACGCAAATTGCGTTCCAATTCGATCAAGGCGGGGCCGGGCGCATCGATGTTCAACATCAAATAATGCGCTTTTCTGTTTTTGTTGATTTTATAAGCAAGGCTGCGCAAACCCCAATATTCCCGGTTTACAACTTTGCCGCCATTTTTTGTGATAATATCGGCGCAAAAATTGCCGATCAATTCTACTTGTGCCGGTGCTACGTCTGCCCGCGCCAAAAGTACGGTTTCGTAAAAAGCCATCTAGTTCTCCCTATGGCTGATCGTCCATCGTTTGCGACAGGCCCATCCTGGCGCAAAAAACAAACAAGCCGACGGTCAATGCCGCCGGCAAGGAGTTATGTATGAATGTGCTTATAAGGAATTTTACTTTATATGGCAAGCGGAATAACCCGCTAAATATTAATATTTATGACATTTTTTAGTAGACGCTGGCATGCCGCTTATATTATTGATGCGAAACATAAATTTGCACAAAAGGTGGGTTCATGACACGCGCGTTCGTATTTCCCGGCCAAGGATCCCAAGCCATAGGCATGGGCAAGGCCATATTTGAATCATCCGCCAAGGCGCGGGAGGTTTTTGGCGAAATCGACGAAGCGTTGGGGCAAAACCTGTCGAAATTGATGTTCGAAGGATCCGCCGACGAACTGACCCTGACGGAAAACGCCCAGCCCGCTTTGATGGCGGTCAGCATGGCATTGCTGAAATCCATGGAAATGGAAGCCAATATCAAATTGACATCCACCGCAAAATTCGTTGCCGGGCATTCTTTGGGCGAATATTCCGCTTTGTGCGCGAACCGCACATTGGGGCTGGTGGACACAGCGAAATTGTTGCGATTGCGCGGACAAGCGATGCAAAAGGCTGTGCCCGCGGGCGTTGGCGCCATGGCGGCGTTGTTGGGCGTCAATTTGGCCGCGGCTCAGGAAATCGCCAAATTGGCCAGCAGCGGCAAGACGGAAATATGCGTTGCCGCCAATGACAACTCGCCGGAGCAAGTTGTTATCAGCGGCCACAAGGTTGCTGTCGAACGTGCCTTGCCGATCGCAAAGGAAAAAGGCGCAAAACGCGGATTGATGTTGCCCGTTACCGTGCCTTCGCATTCGCCGCTTATGGCGCCCGCCGCCGATGCCATGCAACACGCGCTGGTCAACACCCGTTTTGGGGTTCCGGTTTTGCCGGTTGTCGCCAACGTGACGGCCAAATCCGAACAAGACCCGAATAATCTGCGTAAATTGTTGGTCGAACAAATGATCAATATGGTGCGCTGGCGCGAAACGATTCAATTTCTAAAATCGCAAGGCATCATGCAAATCGTTGAAATCGGATCGGGCAAGGTATTGTCCGGTTTGATCAAGCGTATCGATCCCGAAATTCAAACCGTCAATATCGAAGGCCCTGCAGATATTGATGCATTCCTCAAATTAAGTTCCTAGTTCCAAGCGCCAAGTTCCAAGCGAAGGATTAAGAAAATATGGAATTGTCAGATAAAGTCAGCGTGCTTATTCCGCCTCTCTTCAAATTCATGAATTATGCAAAAAGTTTCCTAAACAAGAGCAATATTCTTTGGTCGACCAGATTCAGCGCGCTAGCCGTTCCGTGTGCGCAAATGTTGCGGAAGGTTACGCGCGTGGAAAAAGCTCTCCGGCTAAGTTTAAGCGGTTTTTACAGATCTCTTTATCCTCTTGCGCAGAAATTCAAGTTTGGCTCGATTATTGCCGCGATCTAAAGTATATGACAGTAGAAGAATCAGAAATTTTGCAATCGGAATACGAGGAAATCGCAAGTATGATGTTTGTTTTCTATCAAAAAATTAAAACATAACTTGGCACTTGGAACTTAGTACTTAGAACTTATGGAAATAAATATGAATCTTACAGGCAAAACGGCTTTGGTCACTGGCGCAACCGGCGGTATTGGCGGCGCCATCGCCCGTAAATTGCACAGTTATGGCGCAACGGTGATGTTGACCGGAACAAAAGCGGATGTGTTGCAATCCCTGGCCGGTGAATTGGGCGAACGCGCGTATGCGATGCCGGTCAATTTATCGGATGGCGCGGCGATCGACGCATTGGTCGCAAGCGCCGAAGAAAAATTGGGAAAAATCGATATTCTGGTCGCCAACGCCGGTATCACGCGCGACGGTTTGTTGATGCGGATGAAAGACGACGACTGGCAACAAGTGATCGACATCAATTTGACCAGTACGTTTAAATTGGTTCGCGCCGCGTTGCGCGGCATGATGAAAAACCGTTATGGCCGCATCATCGCGGTTGGATCGGTGGTGGGCGTGACCGGCAATCCGGGGCAGGCGAATTATTGCGCGTCCAAGGCGGGCGTAATCGGTTTCGCCAAATCATTGGCGCAAGAAGTGGCCAGCCGGAATATTACCGTAAACGTCATTGCGCCTGGTTTTATTGAAACCGCCATGACCGATGCGCTAAACCCGGAACAAAAAGAAAAAATCCTAACCCGCATTCCGATGGGCAAAATGGGAACATCGTCCGATATCGCCGATGCCGCCCTGTTTTTGGCTAGCGATGCCGCGGGGTATATCACCGGCCAAACATTGCATGTCAATGGCGGCATGGCGATGGTTTAAATCAGCATGTGGATTGCTGTAAGTCTTTAGTTATTCACAATATTTTGGCGGAATCTTAAAAATAATTGTCAAAATGGCAAAAAAACGGTATTGGATACCGTTCGAATTAATCCAATAAGAGGTAAAA
>CAYWJR010000064.1:0-7753 GCA_964458615.1 uncultured Alphaproteobacteria bacterium | reverse complement strand
CAAAATGGATAGATAGATCCTATGTCCTTGCAACTAGAGTATAATTTGCAATTCGGCGATTTGTACGATACCGCCGGTTTGCAAAAAATAGACACCCTGTTTTGCGATTTTTTGCAAACGCAGCGCGTCGATCTATTCAATCGCTTGATGGCGGCCAGGGCAGGCGGGTTCGCCGCAAAAATGGACGAATCGGATTTGATAACTTCCGTGGCGCCATTGTTAGAGGAATTCATCGGCGATTTATTCGGTGTGACGCGTGAAATATCCGCGTTGAAATCGAAACACAGCCGTTTATCGCCTATATACGAATGCAAACGCCAATTTGTGCAACGCCGCGCCGCAAAAAAATATAAACCGGCCGATGCGCAAACATTCGATTCGCGGCAAACCATTGCGGATGCCGAAAAATATTTTGGTTCGGGGTTTGGCGATTTGGAATTTGCATCGAAAGTTCTGAATTGGCTGATCGATGAAACGGCGAATAAAGATGCAATCGCGGCGGCGGAAAAATACGCCGCATGGGCGTTGTATCACCCCGATGGAATGGCGGCGCACAAAAAAGGCGTTTTATTCCGTTTGCCGCATAAAATCGATCCGTTAAATTTGGTTCCCGTCGAAACCGAAATTAAAAACGGATACCGTATTTTAAAATTGCCGCGCAATCAATTGCGGACGCGCGATGGATTTAAATTGACCGACAACGGCGCGGATTTGGAATTGGCGTTGGATCAGGCCAATTATTGCATTTTCTGCCACAATCAAGGCAAGGATTCTTGTTCCACCGGCATGAAAGACAAATCCAGCGGCGAGTTTCAGAAAACGACGAATTCGGTTGATTTAACCGGATGCCCGCTGGACGAAAAAATATCAGAAATGAATATGATGAAGGCGGCCGGAAATATCGTCGGCAGCCTGGCGATTGCGGCAATCGACAATCCATTGTGCGCGATGACCGGCCACCGGATTTGCAACGATTGCATGAAATCTTGTATTTATCAAAAACAACAACCCGTTGATATTCCGCAAATCGAAACTCGCGTTTTAAAGGATGTTTTGGAATTGCCGTGGGGATTCGAAATTTATTCCCTGCTGACGCGGTGGAATCCGTTGAATGCGGAACGGCCATTGCCTGGCCAGGATACCGCCAAGAAAATTTTGGTCGTTGGCGCGGGCCCGGCAGGGATTAATTTGTCGCATCATTTATTGAATGATGGCCATTATGTGTGCCTGATCGACGGTTTAAAAATTGAACCGTTGAATATTCCATTCCAGCCGATTTTCGATGCAACCGAATTGTGGGAAGATTTAGACCGCCGCGTGATGGCCGGATTTGGCGGTGTCGCCGAATATGGCATTACCGTAAGGTGGGACAAGAATTTTTTAAAAATCGCGCGTTTAATTTTGGAACGCCGCCGCGATTTCGATTTGATAGGCGGTGTGCGGTTCGGTGGCACAATCACCGCCGAACAGGCATTTGCCATGGGATTCGATCATATCGCGTTGTGCATGGGCGCGGGCAGGCCGTCATTGCTGGATATTCCCGGTAATTTATCCAAGGGCGTGCGCGCCGCATCGGATTTTTTGATGGGGTTGCAACTGACCGGTGCGGGCAAAAAGGATTCATTGGCCAATTTACAGGTGCGTTTGCCGGCAATCGTGATTGGCGGCGGGCTGACGGCGGTTGATACGGCAACCGAAATTATGGCGTATTATCCGCTGCAGGTGGAAAAATTCCTAAGCCGGTTTGAATCATTATCCGCCCAGATTGGCGAAAATGCGGTACGGCGGAAATGGAACGCCGAAGATACCGCAATCGCCGATGAATTTATGGCGCATGCACGTGCATTGCGCGCGGAAAAGCAAAAAACCAGCCCGGATATTATCGGATTGTTGCAATCATGGGGCGGCGCAACGATATGTTACCGCCGCGATTTTATCAATGCGCCCAGCTATACCTTGAATCACGAAGAAGTTCACAAGGCCATGGAAGAAGGCATATTTTTCGCGCCCAACTTGACGCCGTTTAAAATCAATACGGATCAATTCAATTGGGTTAGTGAAATGGTGTTCGATTCGCCATCGGGTCAGATTGCCGTTCCGGCGCGCAGTGTGATGGTTGCGGCGGGGACGCAACCGAATACCGTTTTAGCGCGCGAGGATTTATCGCTGCGTCTTGAATTGGATGGAAAATATTTCAAAGCCTATGACGAAAGCGGCAATCCGATCGCGCCGCAAAAATCTGCAAAACCGAAAGACGTTCATATTTTTATGCATCAGGATAAATCCGGGCGCAAAATCAGTTTCTTTGGCGATTTGCACCCCAGTTTTTCCGGCAATGTCGTCAAAGCGATGGCCAGCGCCAAGCGCGGATATAAATTAATCACTAAGCATCTGGCAAATTTGCCAAACGCGAGTTGCGATAAAAATTCCTTGCGTCAGGCGGTTAAAAATGGATGCATTGCGACTATTCATGCGGTCAATCGTTTGACCGCAAATATAATCGAGGTTGTTATTCATGCACCGTTTGCGGCAAAAAATTTTAACCCCGGGCAATTTTACCGTTTGCAAAATTTCGAATCCGGCGCGGGCGTTATTGACGGAACCAGAATGGCGACCGAATCGCTGGCAATGACCGGCGCATGGGTCGATGCGGACAAAGGATTATTGGCCACCGTTATTTTGGAAATGGGTGGATCCAGTTCTTTGTGCGCGCGGTGGAACGCCGGCGACAAGATTATATTGATGGGTCCAACCGGAACGCCGACACATATTCCGCAAAATGAAAAAGTAATTTTAGTCGGTGGCGGTTTGGGCAATGCCGTGTTGTTTTCAATCGGCAAGGCGATGCGCGCCGCCGGATGCCATGTAATTTACTTCGCCGGGTATAAAAACCCGCAAGATCGTTTCAAGCCAGACGATATTCAATCCGCCGCCGATTGCGTTGTTTGGTGCGGCGATGTTGCCCCTGCGATTTTGCCGTCAAGGCCGCAAGACCGGAATTTTACCGGCAATATCGTCGAGGCAATGCATGCAAACAGCGATTTGTTATCGGGCGCCGACAGGATAATTTGTATCGGATCGGATCGTATGATGGCGGCGGTCGCGGCGGCGCGACATGGAGTTTTGGCGGAATATTTGCCGAAAACACATGTGGCGATCGGATCGATTAATTCGCCAATGCAATGCATGATGAAGGAAATATGCGCGCAATGCATACAACGCCATATCGATCCGGAAACGGGGCGGGAAAAAATCGTTTTTTCCTGTTTCGATCAGGATCAGAATATGGATTCAGTCGATTGGAAATGTTTAAACGACCGTTTGGCGCAAAACGGCGTTCATGAAAAATTGACCGCTGCGTGGATTGCGCAAATTAATGCAAACTAAGGGATATGTCGGCCATTTTGAATTCGGCCGGTTTGATCAATTGATTCGAACATACCGTTATTTTGTACAACTTGCCGTCGATATTCTTTTCCCAGAATTTTAAAAATTTGAACAGCACCGGAAATTTGGGCGCAATATCCAATTCTTGCCAAATGAAACTTTGCAGAACGCTTGGGAAATCGGGCAGTTGATATAATATTTCTGCCGTGGTCAGGCGGTAATCTTTCAGTTGTTTTTCAAAATCGCTGCCAATATCGGTCATAGAGTATAATTTGATCCTATGCTTAGATTATACCAATATTTTGTGCATATTTTGGTTAAAAACTGCTTAACGGTGCGGTTTGTTCGGGTTGCAAATGTGCAATTGCGAGAATTTTACGCGCCACTTTCCAATAACTTGGCGATGTTGCGCATCGCGTTGTTGGCTTGGCTCAGCATCGAAATGCCTGCCTGTTGCACCAATTTTTGCGCGGTGAATGCGGACATTTCCTGGGCGACGTCCAAATCCGCAATCGCGCTGCGCGCGCCTTCTTGGTTTTCGATCATCGTCGCGATGTTTTCCGTGACTTTTTCAAGCCTGTTCATCGCAGAGCCGACATTTGTTCTGAACAACGATAATGTTTCCATGGCGCGTTTGATCGATAATTCGGCGCGTTTCGCCGTGCCTTTGGAATTGATCATGCTGAATTCCAATTGGTTATCTAGGGAATTCAAACGGATCGATCCGGCGCGGAATCCGACATTGTCAACTGCGGCGCCATTGCTGCTGACTCTGAATGTTCCTTCAAGGCCCATGTTGGTTTGGTTCAATATGCTTGCTAACCCGCCGCTGCGGCGAACTACGGCATCCAAACGGCCATCGCGATTCAAATCCGCAAAAACCAATCCATAATTTTGCGCCATCGCCGCGCCCGTGCTGACGGTTTGTGTGGTTCCAAATGTTAATGTGCCTGTACCTTGTTTAAAATTAAATTGGCTGTTTGCAACGCCGCTGGCATATGACGCCAAATCGATTATTCCGTCGCCATTTAAATCGCCTGCGTAAACCCCGCTGTTGTCTGCGCCACCCATATTGATTGCCGTCGCGCCACCGGCAAAATTGCTGCCTGTATTTAAGACAACAAATACGTTGGCCGATGCCGACCCAAATATAATGTCTAAAAATCCATCGTCGTTCATATCGGCCAATGTGCCGCGCAAATAAGCGCTTGCTGGGAAATGCGTTACTACGGAGTTGTTAGCAAAAGACCCTGTTCCACTACCTAAGGCGATTTGCATTTGCGTACCGTTGGTGAATACAAGATCCGATATGCCGTCATTATTCATGTCGCCGGTTAAAATACCGGTTAATGTGAATCCAACCGAACCGGCAGAAGCCGATATATTTCCGCCGCCGTTGGTATTGCGGAATATGTAATAACTGGCGTTTTGTCCTGTTACAAAATCGCTTATTCCATCGCCGTCGATGTCGATAACGGTTAAGTTTGCATATGATGCCGCGCCGCCAAGAGATCCCGATTGGGTAAATGTACCGGTTCCATCGTTTCTGTATAAATATGTGCCGATTGTCGTTTGAACCACAAAATCGTTTACGCCATCGCCATTAACGTCCGCCAAAACCAATGCCGATGGGTTTACAAGACCGGTTGCAACGGATGTTGCCGTTCCGAATGTGCCATCGCCCAATCCCAGGCTTAGACTGACGGTGCCTGCGCTGGTTGCCGTTAAAATATCATTGATTCCATCGCCATTGTAATCGGCCACTACGGTATTCACGGTTCCGGCCGATGTAGCGGTGTTGTATGTGCCAAATCCAATATCATTGACTTCGAATAATCTGGTTGCTGCGAATGTCGACGATTGCGCCAAACGGGTGATTTCCGTTTTCAATTGCTGATATTCGGTATCCAGCATGCCACGTTCGGTTGCGGATAAATTGCTTCCCTGTGCTTGGGACGCCAATGCGCGCATGCGCACCAATATATCGTTTGTGCGCTGATATGTGCCTTCTGCCGCTTGCAGGACGGAAATGCCTTGTTGTGCGTTCAATTGGTATTTTTGCAAGGATACCAGTTCGGCGCGGATGCGCGACGACACGGCGACACCGGCGGCGTCGTACCGGGCGGATGGTGCGTTTTGTCCCGAAGCCAGGCGTGATAATGCGCGATCGAGCGCATTCTGCGATTGCTGCAGTGATCGCAGGGCGATAGACGATGCATGATTGCTGTTGATCGTCAATGCCATCCTAGAACGCGCCTCCTTCCAGTAATTTAGCGATGTTGCGCATCGCGTTGTTTGCCTGCGACAACATCGAAATGCCTGCCTGTTGCACCAATTTCTGGGCGGTGAATGCGGACATTTCCTGGGCGACGTCCAAATCCGCAATCGCGCTGCGCGCGCCTTCTTGGTTTTCGATCATCGTTGCGATGTTCTCGGTGACTTTTTCAAGCCTGTTCATCGCCGCGCCCACGTCGGTTCTGTATAAAAGTAACTGATTCAAGGCAGCCTTGATGCTTTGCTCGGCGCGTTTCGCAGTACCTTTGGAATTGATCATACTGAATTCCAACCCTTGAGCCAGCATGTTCAAACGCATCGATCCCACACGGAATGCAACATTGTTTGCTGAACCGCCATTTACACTGACACGCACGGTGCTTTCAAGGCCGCTGGTGCTGGTATTCAATATGCTTTGCATGCTTAATTGCTTGCGATTCAAAATATCGATGCGTCCGTCGTTGTTTAAATCTCCAAATATAATATTCACGTTGAATGTTCCGGCGATTGTTGTCGTCTGAGCGGTGTTAAAATTAAATCCGCCTCTGCCTTGGAACCAGAAAACGGAATTGACTACTGTTGACGATGTAAATAAATCTAAATTGCCGTCACCGTTAAGATCGGCAATACATACGTTACCAAGCGCTGTGGCGCTGCCGACGTTAACTGTGGCTCCTAGTGTCAGATTGCCTGATCCCAGGTTACGAATCATTTCGATGTTTCCGGATGTTTTTCCGTAAACCAGATCCAAAAATCCATCGCCGTCAATATCCGCAACCGACCCGCGAGAATTGAATGTATTGGCAGAAATATTATACAAGCTGCCGTTGGTGAATCCGCCGCCATTGCTGCTCATGATTTGCACTTGGTTCGAGCTGTTTAAAACCAAATCAAGTGTGCCGTCATTGTTCATATCGGCCAGCAAAATGTTGCTGGCGGTTATGCTCGACGTGTATGATGCGGTTGAAAAATTGCCGCTTCCCGTGGCGGTATATACAGTGACTGTCGTGCCGCTGCGCGTAACAAAGTCCGCCATGCCATCGCCATTTATGTCGCCTGCAATCATCGCAGGCACTGCGCCAAGAGCAAATGAGTTCATGGTCGATACCGTGCCATTGCCGTTGTTACGCCATATTGTAATTGCAGCGCCGTTGTATGTGCCGAAATCTACTCTGCCGTCGCCATCGAAATCCCCGATAATCGATGCCGGACTGGTAATGCCCGTTGTTGCTAATGTAACCTCGGCCTCGAATGTGCCGTCGCCGCGCCCATAAGAAACCGTAACGTTTCCGGCAATACTGTTGAACATCAATGCATCCAAAAATCCATCGCCATTGAAATCGACCAATTGGCTGCTGCCGTTGGCTGTGCCGCCATTGCTGATGGTATAGTTATTCATGCCCGCGAAATCGAAACTTAGGTTGCCAACTTCCATCAGCAATGTTCCGCCAAAATTGCTGGAGTTGGCCAAACGGGTAATTTCCGTTTTCAATTGCTGATATTCGGTATCCAGCATGCCACGTTCGGTTGCGGATAAATTGCTTCCCTGTGCTTGGGATGCCAATGCGCGCATGCGGTTTAATATGTCTTGGCCGCGTTGATAGGTTCCTTCGGCGACTTGCATCATGCTAATCGCTTGTTGCGCGTTTTGCTGGTATTTTTGCTGTGACACGATTTCCGCGCGTATTCTGGATGCAACGGCGACACCGGCGGCGTCGTACCGGGCGGATGGGGCATTTTGTCCCGAAGCCAGGCGTGATAATGCGCGATCGAGCGCATTCTGCGACTTCTGCAAGGAGCGCAGGGCGATAGACGATGCATGATTGCTGTTAATCGTCAATGCCATCCTAGAACGCGCCTCCTTCCAGTAATTTGGCGATGTTACGCATCGCGTTGTTGGCTTGGGTCAGCATCGAAATGCCCGCCTGTTGCACCAATTTTTGGGCGGTGAATGCGGACATTTCCTGGGCGACGTCCAAATCCGCAATCGCGCTACGCGCGCCTTCTTGGTTTTCAATCATCGTTGCGATGTTTTCGGTGACTTTTTCAAGCCTGTTCATCGCAGAGCCGACATTTGTTCTGAACAACGATA
>CAYWJR010000063.1:7636-7753 GCA_964458615.1 uncultured Alphaproteobacteria bacterium | reverse complement strand
GGCAAATAATCGCTTATAAGGTTCTTCCTTAATTTGGAACGTTAAAAACGCGCCAATGGGGGTGTAGTTCAGTTGGTTAGAACGCCTGCCTGTCACGCAGGAGGTCGCGGGTTCGAG
>CAYWJR010000063.1:0-7536 GCA_964458615.1 uncultured Alphaproteobacteria bacterium | reverse complement strand
TCCCGTCGCTCCCGCCATTAAGTTTAAAAGCCCCCTTTATGGGGGCTTTTTTGTTGGTCGCAGGGGAAAAAAGGGACGAGAACAAGGAGCCAAACGGCGACCGCACGTCGTGCGGAATTTGGGATATGTGTCCCGTCGCTCCCGCCATTAAGTTTAAAAGCCCCCTTTATGGGGGCTTTTTTGTTATCGCGCGCCGCGTTCGGCTGCGGTTTTGGGGTCGATTGCCGGTTGCGCAGGCGGCAATAATGTTCGTTGTTGTTCGGGGGTAAGGATTTTGCGCATTCTTGCGGCGAAATTTTTCGACAACTCTGCATGCCAAGTTGATACGTCAACCCAGGCTTTGAATGCCGGATCTAATTTTAAATCTCCTTTAAACGCTCTGCGCTCGGCGGGATGAATGGTTAGCATGTCGGCATCCGCCCGGTCATACGCCGCCCGTCCGCGCCGGCGAAAATCCGCAAGATCCGATTGCCATTTTTTGTCCAATTCTTCTAAATCTTGGCGCTGATCCGGCCGTAAATTTTCCAATTGCAATGCTTTTGGCAGCGCGTTCGCTTCTTCGCAAATCAGCGAACCATAAAGATGCGTATACGCAGCGCCATAAATGCGTATTTCCAATTTTCGCGCTTCTTCGTCTGGCAGCGCGGCCAGTAAAATTTTGGCATGTTTTTTATTTAATTCCGCCGCGTTTTTAGCAATCAGTTGCGCGTTTTGTTCGGCATCGTTATTGCTTGGGTTCAGATACGTCCCGTTTGCGGACCAGAAAAAACGTTCGCGCTGGATCAGGATTTCATCCAATTTTATTTCGTATTCCAATAATCGCGGCGAAATAGATTGCTCGGCTTCGGGTGCAAGCTTGGCGTCTTTTACGCAGCGGATCAAATCGGCATGATTCCAAACTGTCGCCGTGTCGGGGTATAAAACCCGCAATAAATTACGCCGATGGGCGCGTTCCACCACAGGCCAATGTTGACGCATTTGATCTTTTGATAATAATGCACGGACATCTGCCATAAAAGAACGGTCGAATTCCCGTTTAAAAGACATGAAATCGACGATCCCTTGAAAAAATTCTTCGCGCAGCTGATTTTCATCCGGGGTTTTTTCTACTTGGGCTTTTTTGTATTTTTGCCTTTGGTCATGCAAACGCTGCGCTTCGGCTTTGAACGCCGCCTGTGATCCGTCATACAAAGTTGCCAACGTTATGCGCTGATTTTCATCAAGTTTTAGCGTGTCAGCGATAAATTGATATTCAGCAGGAGCGACCGGGTGATCGTCTAGCGCGTTTTGCGCCACAGAAATCCGTGTGCCGATGCTGGCGGCAAGAATGGAAAGAGCTATTTGCAAACGACCAAGCAAAATAAATCCTTTAAAGAAATTGTTCTGCAATTATAGGGGTGCCGCCGGCAAAAAACAATACACACACTTGTTGCGGCAATCCGGGCTTTAATCCTTAATTTTCCTTGCCCGGCGATGGGGTTTGGCGCATATTCTGCCCTAATAAGAATCATTCTAAAATCTTTGTTCGCATGCTTGTTCAATACGCATACTTGTCCAATATGTTGCAAATCGAAATCATCCGGGGGTTTAGGCGCCGTGACCGATTATTTAGTTAATTATTACCCAATCGTGATTTTTCTGGGAATTGCAATTATTCTGTCGGCGGTTATTTTGGTCGGCTCGCGTTTGGTTGCGCCGCACAAGCCGGATTCCGAAAAACTTTCGACCTATGAATGCGGATTCGAAGCGTTCGACAACGCGCGTCATAAATTCGACGTGCGTTTTTATTTGGTGTCTTTGCTGTTCATCATTTTCGATCTTGAAGTCGCGTTTTTATTTCCGTGGGCGGTATCGTTCAATCATATCGGTTGGTTCGGGTTTTCGTCGATGATGGTGTTTTTAGGCGTTTTGACGATTGGATTTATTTACGAATGGAAAAAGGGCGCGTTGGATTGGGAATAATCGGCGCGATAAAAGGGCGATAGGCAATATGACCCAGGCATTGATCAAAGGCGGTTTGACGCAAACGGACATTGTGAACGACAATGCCGAAGCGCAGTATATCAGCCAGGAATACAACCAAAAAGGTTTTGTCGTCACGCAATTGGATAAATTGGTGCGTTGGGGACGTTCGGGATCGTTATGGCCGATGACATTCGGTTTGGCGTGTTGCGCGGTTGAAATGATGCAAACGGCCGCGTCGCGGTACGATTTGGATCGGTTCGGCGTTGTGTTCCGCCCATCCCCCCGCCAGTCGGATGTGATGATCGTTGCCGGAACCTTGACCAACAAAATGGCGCCTGCGTTGCGCAAAGTGTACGATCAAATGGCGGAACCGCGCTGGGTTATTTCGATGGGATCTTGCGCCAATGGCGGCGGTTATTACCATTATTCATATTCTGTGGTTCGTGGATGCGACCGTATCGTGCCGGTCGATATTTATGTTCCTGGATGCCCGCCAACAGCCGAAGCGTTGTTGTACGGCATTTTGCAGTTGCAGAAAAAAATCAACCGCCGTTCGCTGATTAACCTATAAAGGCTGGGATCATGGTGGATTTACAATCTTTGCAAGCATATTTGACCGACCGTCTGGGCGGTTTGTTGACGGCTTCGAAAATCGCGCACGGCGAATTGACGTTGGATGTAAAACGCGAATCTATTGCCGACGTTTTAACGTTGCTGCGCGACGACGACAGATGCCAGTTTCAAATGCTGGCGGATATTTGCGGCGCCGATTTTCCCGGCCGCGCCGACCGGTTCGAAGTGATTTACAATTTATTGTCGGTTACGAAAAATCACCGCGTGCGCGTGCGTGTGCGGACCGATGGCGTTATGCCGGTTCCGTCCGTCACATCGGTATACAGCGCGGCAGGCTGGTTTGAACGCGAGGCATGGGACATGTACGGTATTTTATTTGCCGGCAATGCCGATTTGCGCCGGATTTTGACCGATTACGGATTCGAAGGACATCCCCTGCGCAAAGATTTTCCATTAACCGGTTTTGTCGAGGTGCGTTATGACGCCGAACAAAAACGGGTCGTTTACGAACCTGTAAAATTGAATCAGGATTTCCGCAATTTCGATTATTTGTCGCCGTGGGAAGGCATGGATAAATTGCTGCCCGGCGATGAAAAAGCGGGTATCGTGCACCAACCGATCGGCGCCGGCGGCAAAAAGAAAGTGGGTTCATGATGTATGGTTCCTTTAGAATCTTTTTTGCGGGCTGGTTCAAACGGCGTTCTGCAACTCGGCCTGCCGAAATTCAGCCGGACGAATATATCGACCGCAGCCCATCTATGACTGTGGGGCAGTCGATGGCGTTCAAAGACCGTTTAGCGGATTTAACAACGCAAACGGGCATTCGTGAAATTACATCTATGAAAACCGCTTGGCGCAATCAAAAACCTTGTCTTGTGCTGACTATTCCGCGGAACCCGGTTCCGGCCGGAGCCGTTGAGAATTTTCGCGCCGCCGCGCAGGAAATTTTAGCCGATACCGGTTTAACAGTGATCGTAGAAAAAGACACAATCGGCCAAGTCGAAGAAATTGCACGTCCTCGCAGTTCGGTTGCGCCGGTGCATAGTATTGCCAAATTTGCCGATAGAACAAAAGTCCGGGTAGCCTGATGACCATCCATATCGAAACAAAACATAAAAATAATACTGGCGTTGCTCCCGACGCTGAAAATTTCACCATGAATTTCGGGCCGCAACATCCGGCCGCGCACGGTGTTTTGCGTCTTGTACTGGAAATGGACGGCGAAGTGATCGAACGCGCCGATCCGCATATCGGGTTGTTGCACCGTGGAACCGAAAAACTGATCGAGTATAAAACATATCTTCAGGCCGTGCCGTATTTCGACCGTCTCGATTACGTTTCGCCGATGAATCAAGAACACGCATTCGCGTTGGCAGTTGAAAAATTGCTGGGCATCACGCCGCCGCCGCGCGCCCAATATATCCGCGTTTTGTATTGTGAAATCGGCCGGATTTTAAATCATCTTTTGAATATTACCACATTCGCAATCGACGTCGGCGCGATGACGCCATTGTTGTGGGCATTCGAAGAGCGCGAAATATTAATGGAATATTATGAACGTGTGTCCGGCGCCCGCCTGCATGCTGCGTATTTCCGTCCGGGCGGCGTGCATCAGGATTTGCCCGCCGGTTTGCTCGAAGATATAGATGGCTTTATCAGCCGATTCCCGAAAGTCATCGACGACATCGAAGGATTGTTGACCAATAACCGGATTTTCAAACAACGCACTGTCGATATTGGCGTGATTTCGCCGCGCGACGCGTTGGATTGGGGGTTGTCGGGCCCCATGTTGCGCGGATCGAACGTGGCGTGGGATTTGCGCAAATCGCAACCATACGACGTTTACGATAAAATCGAATTCGACGTTCCGGTCGGCACAACCGGCGACTGTTATGCGCGGTATCTGGTCCGTATCGAAGAAATGCGCCAATCGTTGCGCATTATGAAACAATGTATCGAACGCATGCCGGGCGGAGCGATCAAGGTGAACGATCACAAAATCGCGCCGCCGGCGCGCGCCGACATGAAACGCAGCATGGAAGCGTTGATCCACCATTTCAAATTGTACACCGAAGGGTATCACGTTCCCGCCGGTGAAACATACACCGCCGTCGAAGCGCCAAAAGGCGAATTCGGCGTTTATTTAATTTCCGATGGAACCAATAAACCATATCGTTGCAAGGTGCGCGCGCCAGGGTTTGCGTTTTTGCAGGCTTTGGATTTCATGTCGCGCGGGCACATGCTGGCGGACGTTGTGGCGATCATCGGATCGATGGATATTGTGTTTGGAGAAGTTGACCGATGAACAGCGCACAACCCGCAACCGCGGAAAAGCAAATGAAATTCGAATGGACCGCTGAAAATAAAAAGCTGGCGGAATATCATGTCGCCAAATATCCAAAAGGCCGTCAACAATCGGCGGTGATGCCGTTGTTGGACATCGCGCAACGCCAATCCGGCGGATGGCTGCCGAAAGAAGCGATGGATTACGTCGCCAATTATTTGGGTATGCCGTTGATTCGCGTTTACGAAGTCGCCAGTTTTTACACCATGTACAATTTGAATCCGGTCGGAAAAAATCTGGTTCAGGTTTGCACCACCACGCCATGTTGGTTGCGCGGGTCGGATGAAATTGTCGGCGCGTGTAAGAAAAAATTGGGCATCGGCATGGGCGAAACCACAGCGGATGGAAAATTTACATTGGTAGAGGTGGAATGTCTGGGCGCGTGCGTGAATGCGCCGGTTGTGCAAATCAACGACGATTTTTACGAAGATCTGGATTCCGCCAGCATCGGCAAAGTTCTGGATGATTTATCGGCCGGGCGCAAACCTAACATCGGCACCCAAATCGGGCGGCAAAATTCCGCGCCAATCGGCGGCGGCAAGACATTGGTAGAGGTCAAAAAATAAATGTTACAGGACAAAGACCGTATTTTTACAAATTTATATGGCCAGGCGGATTGGAAATTGGCGGGCGCGAAATCGCGCGGCGTTTGGTCCGGCACCAAGGATTTGATCGGCAAAGGCCGCGATTGGATCGTAGAAGAAGTGAAAAAATCGGGTTTGCGTGGCCGTGGCGGGGCGGGTTTCCCGACCGGCATGAAATGGTCGTTTATGCCCAAGGAATCCACCGATGGCCGTCCAAGTTATCTGTTGGTCAACGCGGATGAATCCGAACCAGGCACATGCAAAGACCGCGATATTATCCGTTTTGATCCGCACCGTTTAATAGAAGGGTGCTTGTTGGCTTCGGTCGGCATGGGCGTTAAAACTTGTTATATTTACATTCGCGGCGAATTTTATAACGAAGCCAGGCATTTACAGGCCGCCATTGACGAAGCATACGAAGCCGGGTTGATCGGCAAAAATGCTTGTGGATCGGGGTATGATCTGGATCTTTATATGCATCGCGGCGCGGGTGCATATATTTGCGGCGAAGAAACCGCGCAAATCGAAAGTTTGGAAGGCAAAAAAGGCCAGCCGCGCTTGAAACCGCCATTTCCGGCGGGCGTTGGATTGTATGGTTGCCCGACCACGGTAAATAATGTTGAAACCATCGCGGTTGTCGGCGAAATTTTGCGGCGGGGCGGGGAATGGTTTTCGAAATTGGGCAAGCCGAAAAACGAAGGCACCAAGGTGTTTTGCATTTCCGGCCACGTGAATCAGCCATGCAATGTCGAAGAAGAAATGGGTATCCCATTAAAGGAATTGATTGAAAAACATTGCGGCGGCGTGCGTGGCGGATGGGATAATTTGATGGCGATCATTCCGGGCGGTTCATCCGTTCCAATGTTGCCAAAATCAATCTGCGATACGGTTGCGATGGATTTCGATTCCTTGCGCGCCGTTCAATCCGGGCTGGGTACCGCCGCGGTAATCGTGATGGATAAGTCGACCGACATCGTGCGGGCAATCGCGCGTTTGTCAAAATTTTACAAACACGAATCATGCGGCCAATGCACGCCGTGCCGCGAAGGCACCGGGTGGATGTGGCGGATTATGGAACGCCTGGTCAAGGGCGATGCCGAATTGCGCGAAATCGATATGTTGCTGGATATCACCAAACAAGTCGAAGGCCACACAATTTGCGCGCTGGGCGATGCGGCGGCGTGGCCAATCCAAGGTTTGATGCGCCATTTCCGCCCGGAAGTGGAAAGAAGAATCATACAAAACCGCCAAGCATTGGCGGCGGAGTAAACTGACTGCAGAATTTTAAATAGGTAATACACAAAATGCCAAAACTAACCATCGATGGAATTGAACTCGAAGTCCCAGCCGGGCGCACCGTGTTTCAGGCGTGCCGTGACGCAGGTGTTGAGGTTCCGCATTTCTGTTTTCACGAACGCCTGGCGATTGCAGGCAATTGCCGCATGTGCCTTGTCGAAATGGAAAAGGCGCCAAAGCCGATCGCGTCTTGCGCCATGCCGGTTGCCGATGGAATGGTCATTAAAACCAACACGCCAAGCGTTATCAAGGCGCGTCAAGGCGTGATGGAATTTTTATTGTTGAACCACCCGTTGGATTGCCCGATTTGCGACCAAGCGGGCGAATGCGATTTACAGGACCAAGCCATGGCGTATGGGTACGATCGTGGCCGTACGTTGGAAATGCGCCGCGCGGTCAAGGATAAATATATGGGCCCGCTGGTTGGAACCGAAATGACGCGTTGCATCCATTGCACGCGCTGCATTCGTTTTGTCGACGAGGTTGCGGGCGTGCCGGAATTGGGCGGCATCGGGCGCGGCGAGGGGATGGAAGTTTCCACCTATGTCGAAAAGGCGCTGACATCCGAAATGTCCGGCAATATCGTCGATTTATGCCCCGTTGGCGCATTGACATCGAAACCATACGCATTCACCGCGCGTCCTTGGGAATTGAAAAAAACTGAATCCGTTGATGTGCTGGATGCATGCGGCGCGGCGATTCGGGTCGATACGCGCGGCGCCGAAGTCATGCGCATTATGCCGCGTTTGAACGAAGAAATTAACGAAGAATGGC